>NZ_JBFULD010000356.1:0-4057 GCF_056400505.1 Terrabacter sp. P5_B1 | reverse complement strand
GAGCGAGTCCCAGGCACTGCGCCCGGCCCTGGTGGCGCGGCCGGCGCCGCGGCCGATGGTGGCCCGCTGGCCGAGGAGGACGGCGATGAGAGCCACGACCAGGGCGAGGATGAAGATCAGCCGGATGCCGTCGCGGAGGAACCGCGTCACCGTGTCGAAGATGTAGGCCGACGCCTGCGGTGTGATGACGTCGGTCGGCATCTGGTCGAGGTAGACCTCGCGCAGCACGACGAGCGCGATGCGCAGCAGCAGCAGCCCGATCGCCGTCGAGAGCCCCACCCAGAGCAGGGCGCGCCGCCGGCGGCCCCGAGCCAGCGCGACAGCGCCCGCGAGCGCGACCAGCCCGATCCACGGCAGCCAGTTCGCGGCGGTGTTGAGCCAGCGGACGACCTGCTGCGCCTTGTCGACGCCCTGGATCTGGGCGATCTCGATCGTCGCGCCGACCGTCGGGATGTTCTGCGCGATCCCGAGACCGGCGGCCACCAGCCGGGCCTTGACCTGCTCGATGATCGGGCCGACGTTCAGCACGACGGCCCCGTTGCTCGACACCGTGACGGCGGTGCCCTGGTTCTCCCCGGTCAGGAGACTGACGAGGGCGGCGTGGCCGGCTCGGTTGGCGGCCGTCCACAGCTGGACGAAGGCGTCGCTCGTCACGGCCTTGTGGACCGCCGTCCCGATGAGCCCGGAGACCCCGCTCTCGATCGGGGCCTTGAGTCGCGCGGCCTGGGGTGGGAGCGCCTGGAGCGCCTGGTCGACGTAGGCGCCGATGTCGACGCGGGCGGCGATCTCCCGGTTCACCGCCGCCTCGACGGAGGCCTGGACGTCGGCGTTGGACGCGAGCGGCTCCATGGTCGTGACGTAGCGGTCGGTGTCGAGGACCTGGTTGCGCGCCCAGACGGCGGGCACCGCGAGCGTCAGGCACAGCGCACCGATGATGGTGAGGATGACCACTGCGGTGGTCCGCGCGGCGTGTCGCGCCCGCACGGCCGTCGGCGACTCCAGCTCGGCGTTGCGACGCCGGAGCCGCTCGATCTCGGCCTCGAGGGCGGCCACGTCCCGCATGGGCACCGGTTGCGTCTCGGCCGCGCCCGACTCGCCCGCTGCGCCGCTGGCGACGGCTCTGGGATCGTCCGTACTCATCACGCCTCCCCGCACTCCGGTAACTGGCCGACCGAGTCGGTGTCTGCCGGTCCGACCGACCTGGTCCGGCCACCCGCCCACCATCGCGCCGTCGTAGCGGCGGGTCATCATGCTCTGAGGGTGACCCGGCCGCGATGCCGCGCCGACCTCCCCAGCTCACCCCGAGGGCATGACGTGTGCGCCGGCCCGGGAGGCGAGCATGGGAGCCATGCCACCGGAGCCCGACCGTCCGCCCGCGGGGCCTGCCCGGACCAGCCAGCTCCTCGGCCGAGGCCGGGACCTGCAGGCCCAGGCGGGCAGACGCCTGCTCACCGCCCGGGACGAGCACGTCACGGTCAAGCTCGTCATCGATGCGCTCCGGGAGGACCGGAACACCGGAGGTGCACTGCTCGCGGGCGCCCTCGCCTTCCGGCTCTTCCTGTGGCTGCTCCCTGCCGGGCTGGTCGTGGTGGCGCTCCTCGGCTTCACGAGCGCCGATCAGGTGCACGCTGACCTGACGGGCGTGGGTCTCGGCGGATTCACCGCGGCGACCATCGCCCAGGCCGCGTCGCAAGCCCAACAGGGTCGTTGGGTCCTGCTGCTCATCGGCGTCGTCGGGCTCTACTCGGCCTCGGTGGGGCTCGCCAAGGCGCTCTGGATCGGCACGAGTCTCGCCTGGCACCTGCCGGTCTCCAGGCTGCACCGGTCGCCGCGGGCCGCGGCGGTCGTCGTGGCCCTCCTGCTGCCGACCGCCGCGCTGACCCTCGCCGCCAACTGGCTGCGCACGGTGGCCTACGCGCTCGGGCTCGTCGCCACGCTCCTCATGGTCCTGCTCTACGCCCTGTTCGGCTGGGTCGTGCTCAGCCTGCTCCCGCGCGCCGCCCACGCCTCGGTCGTCGACCTGCTGCCCGGCGCCGTCGTCATCGGGCTGGGCATCGAGGGTCTGCAGCTCGTCAGCGCCTACTACCTCGTCAACCGCATCGCCAGCTCGTCGCAGCTCTACGGCGCGCTGGGGGCGGCAGCCACCCTGCTCCTCTGGGGCTACCTGCTGGCCCGCATCCTCATCGGCGCGTCGACCGTCAACCACACCCTGTTCCGCAACCGCGACGTGTCCCGTCTGCCGGACCGGGTGCCCGCGGGGGACGAGAGCCCCGAACCCTTCTCCGTGCGGGGCCTGCCGGCGCGGCTGCGGACCGACTTGCGCGGGCTGCTCGCCGACCTCGGTCGTGGCGGCGCCCCGAGGACCGTCGCCCCGGCCACCGGCGAGGAGGACGCCGGTCTGCGCGCGGCTCTCACCGTCTGGCGCTTCGACAGCGAGAACGGCGCCGACGAGGCCAGCCACACCCTGGGCGAGCTGGAGCGCCGGGGCGCCATCCGGGTCATCGACGCCGCCGTCGTCACCTGGCCGAGGGGCTCGCGCCGGCCGCGAGCCTCGCAGGTGCTCTCCACGACCGCGAGCGGTGCCCTCGGCGGCTCGTTCTGGGGGCTGCTGCTCGGCATCATCTTCTTCGCGCCCCTGCTGGGGCTCGCCGTGGGCGCCGCAGCCGGTGCCCTGGGCGGGTCACTGCGCGACGCGGGCATCGGCGACGCGTTCATCCAGGAGGTCCGCGACGAGGTCACGCCAGGCACGTCGGCCCTGTTCGTCATGACCTCGGACGTCGACGTGGACCAGGTCCGGGACGCGTTCCTGGCCCACCACCCGACCCTGCTCCACACCAACCTCACCCCGGAGCAGGACGCCGCGCTCCGGGAGTACCTCGCCACCTGACAGCGTCACTGACCGGGTGTCGCCGGACCGGGGGTCGCCGGACCGTCGTCGGCCTCGGGGACGGCGTCCCGCTCCGATGCCGACACCCAGTCGTAGACGACGGACGAGCGCAGCAGGATGTCGGCGACCGACCGGTTCTCGGGGCTGACGACCACCCACAGCAGCACGACGGGGAGGAGGACGCACATCAKGGCGCGGGYCACGGCGACCCAGATCCGCAGGCGCCCCCCGTGCGAGTCGACCACCCGCAGCCCGAGCAGGCGCCCCCCGTAGCTGCGGCCGGTGGTCGCCCAGGCCAGCGCCAGGTAGCAGAACAGGAACCCGAGGAAGGCCAGGAGCAGCAGGCCGAAGCCGGGGTCGGGGAACTTGAACGTGCGCGGACCCAGCACGAAGTACGTGGCGACGGCCCCGGCATACCCCAGCGCGACCGCGACCACGCCTACGAAGGCATCGACGCCCGCAGCCAGCACCCGCGTGACGATGCCGGCGCRATGCCCCTGCACCGAGCGCGCCCCCAAGGGGATCGCGATGCGCGCGATCGGGCCCCGCGGTGGACCCACCGGCGGTTGCACGGCCGTCCTCAGTGCGCGAGACCGGGGTCACCCGGACCGGACCCGGGGCGCGCCCTGTGACGGGCGGGCGCCCCGGGTGGCCCCTCCCCGGCCGCCTCCTCGTACGTCGACCCGGGAGCCCGCTCGGGTCGGTGCAGGAGCCGGTCCACGACGTGCGCCACCCGCTCGTCGGCCCCGATCCCCTGCCGGCGGACCTCGCGAAGGCCCTCGGACGCCATCGAGCCCGTCGAGCTGCGGATGATCCCGGGCAGGTCGATCCCCTCGACGACGTACTCGGCGAGCGCGATGAGGTCGAGCTTGGCGACCACCGCGTCGAGGTCGGCCCGTCCCACCACGGCGTCGACGTCGATGCGGTCGATGATCCGCTCCAGGTCCACCCGCGCCACGACGTCGTCCACGTCGACCCGGCCCAGCACGGCCTCCAGGTCGGCCCGCGCCACGACGGCATCCACGTCGATGCGGTCGATGATCCGCTCCAGGTCCACCCGCGCCACGACACCGTCCACGTCGACCCGGCGCAGCACCGCCTCCAGGTCGGCCCGCGCCACGACGGCATCCACGTCGATGCGGTCGATGATCCGCTCGAGGTCCACCCGCG
>NZ_JBFULD010000355.1:0-4081 GCF_056400505.1 Terrabacter sp. P5_B1 | reverse complement strand
CTGCAGCTCATGGCCGAGCAGCTGTCCGACCAGGGCGTCCCGGTCTTCCTCGCCGACATGAAGGGCGACCTCTCCGGTCTCGCGACGCCCGGCGAGGGCAACGACAAGATCACCAGCCGCGCGGCCGACGTGGGCATGCCATGGACGGCGACGGCATACCCCACGGAGTTCTACGCGCTCGGCGGCAAGGGCGCGGGCATCTCGATCCGCGCCACGATCACGAGCTTCGGCCCGACCCTGCTCAGCAAGGTCCTCGGCCTCAACGACACGCAGGAGAGCAGCCTCGGGCTGATCTTCCACTACGCCGACAAGAACGGCCTGGCCCTGCTCGACCTCAAGGACCTGCGCGCCGTCATCACCCACCTGACCTCCGACGAGGGCAAGGCCGACCTCAAGGACCTCGGCGGCCTCTCGAGCGCGACGGCCGGCGTCATCCTGCGCAACCTCATCACCTTCGAGGACCAGGGCGCGGGCGACTTCTTCGGCGAGCCCGAGTTCGAGACGAGCGACCTGCTGCGCACGGCCGCCGACGGCAAGGGGATGATCTCCTGCCTCGAGCTCCCCCAGGTCCAGGACCGCCCGCAGCTCTTCTCCACGTTCCTCATGTGGATGCTCGCCGACCTCTTCCACGACCTGCCGGAGGAGGGCGACCTCGACAAGCCGAAGCTCGTCTTCTTCTTCGACGAGGCCCACCTGCTCTTCGACGACGCGAGCAAGGCGTTCCTGCAGGCCATCGAGCAGACGGTCCGGCTCATCCGCTCGAAGGGCATCGGCGTCTTCTTCGTGACGCAGTCGCCCAAGGACGTCCCCGCCGGTGTGCTCGCCCAGCTCGGCAACCGCGTCCAGCACGCACTGCGCGCCTTCACCCCCGACGACGCCAAGGCGCTCAAGCAGGCCATCRCGACCTACCCCCACACGGCATACGACATGGAGAAGCTCCTGACGAGCCTCGGGATCGGCGAGGCTGTCGTCACGGTGCTGTCCGACAGGGGGGTGCCGACGCCCGTCGCGTGGACCCGGATGAAGGCGCCGAACTCGCTCATGGACCCCTCGCCCCAAGCGACGATGGACGCCGTCGTCGGCGCCTCGCAACTCAAGACGAAGTATGCCGACGTCGTCGACCGCGAGTCCGCCTACGAGAAGCTCGCCGCCCGGCTCCAGGCGGCTCCTGCCGCTCCCGCGGGCTCCCAGGCCCCGGCGCCGTCCCCGGCGGCCCCCGCTCCCACGTCCGCGCCGAAGCGCGCCCCCAAGGAGGAGCCGAGCATCATCGAGCAGGTCGCCGGCAGCTCGGCGTTCAAGTCGATGCTCCGTTCCGCCGGCACGGTCATCGGCCGCGAGATCACCCGCAGCATCTTCGGCACGCGCCGGCGCTGAGCCGCAGGGTTCGAGGGCGCTGCTCGGGCGACCGCCGAGAGCGCTACGCGTCGAACTCGATGTCGTCGAGGTCCCCGTCGACGTCGGCGAAGTAGCTGATGACCCGGATGTCGGGCTCGTCGAGCACCTGGAGCACGAGCTGACGCAGCTTGATCACCTGCCCGTTGTCGAGACGGATCCGCTTGGTGCGGCCACGGGTCGGGTCGGTGTCGTGGCGCTCCCACCACTCGACGGTCGCCGGGTTCGACTTGAAGATCTCGTCGAGGAGCCGCTTGAACGCCGGGTCGTCGGGGTGCCGGGCGTACGCCTCGCGGAAGAGCGCGAGCTGGTCGGCCGCCTCCTGCTCCCAGTCGACGAAGAGGCTGCGGGCGGCCGGGTCGCAGCAGTAGAACCACAGCAGGTTGCGCTCGCGCTTGCTCCGCTTGCTCTCCCAGTCCGTGAAGAGCTGGCACGCGGTGTGGTTGGCCCCGAGGACGTCCCACCGGGCGCCCACGACGTAGGCCGGGTTGGGCTCGATGGAGTCGAGCAGCTCCTCGAGCTCCTCCGTCAGCTCCTCCGGTGCCTGCGGCCGCCGGGACGGGGTGCCGGTCGCAAGCGCGTGCAGGTGCGAGCGCCCGTCGGAGTCGAGCTTGAGCGCGCGGGCCAGGCCGTCGATGACGCTCTTGCTCGGGCGCAGGTCGCGGCCGCGCTCGATGAGGTCGTAGTAGGCCACGGAGATGTTGGCGAGCTCGGCGACCTCGGTACGGCTGAGGCCCACCCGACGCCGGCCCTTGGCCCGCTTGATGCCGACCTCCTCGGGCGCCAGCTCGTGCCGACGCGCGCGGAGGAACTCCCCCAGGGGTGAGGGGGTGCGCACACTGAGGGGGACGTCCGTGGTCATGGCGCACATCCTGCCAGTGCAGGCGCCCGACTCACCGCCGAGGAGGCCGGCAGGCCAGGCGGCTCAGGTGAGGGGCTGGCCCCCGGTGACGCCGATCACCTCGCCGGTGACGTAGCTCGACTCCGGGGACGCGAGGAAGACGAAGGCGGAAGCCAGCTCGGCCGGCTGGCCGGCGCGACCCATCGGCGTCTGCTCGCCGAAGCCCTCGACCTTGTCCTCGTCCATCGTGGCGGGGATCAGCGGGGTCCAGATCGGCCCCGGCGCCACGGCGTTCACGCGGATCCCCTGCTGCGCCAGCTGACCCGCGAGTCCCTGCGTGAAGGCGACGATGCCCGCCTTGGTCGTCGCGTAGTCGAGGAGCTCCGGGGACGGCTGACGCGACTGGATCGACGACGTGTTGACGATGGTGGCGCCCGCCTCCATGTGGGGCAGCGCCTTCTTGCACAGCCAGAACATCGCGTAGAGGTTCGTCTTCATGACGCGGTCGAACTGCTCCGTGCTCACGTCGGCGATGCCGCCCGGCTGTGCCATCTGGTATGCCGCGTTGTTGACGAGGATGTCGATGCCGCCGAGCTCCGCCACGGCCCGGTCCACGACCTCGGCACACTGCTCCTCGCGGGTGAGGTCGCCCAGGCACAGGACGGCCTTGCGGCCGGCCTCTCGCACCAGGCGCGCCGTCTCCTCGGCGTCCTCCTTCTCGGCCTCCAGGCAGGAGATCAGGACGTCGGCGCCCTCCCGGGCGAAGGCGATCGCCACGGCGCGTCCGATGCCGGAGTCACCGCCCGTGATGACGGCTCGACGGTCCTTGAGCCGTCCGGTGCCGCGGTAGGTGTCCTCGCCGTGGTCCGGCTGGTCACCCATGGCGCCCGTCAGACCGGGGTGCTCGATCTGCTCACCCTCGGTGCGGGGCTGGTCGTGCTGCGTCGTGGGGTCCTGCTCGGTGTACTGGTCGTCTGACATGCAAGCCTCATCTGGGTCGGGTCGGGTGTTCACAGCCGGTGTGGAGTGAGCCGCTCAGGCCTCCAGACCGGCACGGTCGATCTTGCGGTGGTAGTGCATGCCCGCGCGACCGCCGATCAGGGCGCCGAGGAGGCTCGCGACCGCCACCACGAGCAACGCGATGAGCCCGCCCTTGGTCAGGGTCCCGCCGTCGACGGGGATGCGGGGAAAGCTGTTGAGCTGGCTCAGGACGTCGTACTTGCTGCCGGCGACCGCCGCGATGCCGGCGACCACAAGGGCCACGACGACGGCCCACAGCCAGACTGCGAGGCCCTGCTTGGTGCCGTTGAACCGGGCCATCCGGGCCGCCACGTAGCCGCCGCAGTAGTAGGAAACGAAGAGGACGAGGACGAGGACGATACCTCCGACGAGGCCGACGCTGCCGGGAGCCTTCGTGGCCTCGGTGGCGGCCTGTGCGGCGTCGGTGCCGTTGGCCACGCCGACTGCGGTGCCGGCCGCGGCCACCAGCGCCGTGAGCAGGAGCGCCATCCCGGTGGCGGTGAGCCAGCCGAAGAAGGCGGACCCCACCTTGACGCCACCGAAGACCTCGCGTTCGACGGCGAGGGCCTTCTCGCGCACGGCGCGCTCGTGGTCACCGAGCCCGTCGTTGCCTGCGCGCTCATCGGAGACGCGGGTGGAACCCGTGGAGTCGTGGCGCGTCCCGGACGCCTCGACGCGATCCGGGGGGCCGGCTGCTGTGCTCATGTTGATCCTTCGGTGTCTGGTCTTCGGGCGGTCGTGTGTCTCGTTGCCGTACCCAGAAAGGCCGCCCGCGTACGTCGTGCCAGGTGCGCCGGGGCGTCCGCGTCGTGGTGGGCAGTCGTGGAG
>NZ_JBFULD010000354.1:0-4090 GCF_056400505.1 Terrabacter sp. P5_B1 | reverse complement strand
ACCGTCGGCACGACGGTGAAGCTCGAGCACGTCAGGGGCAGCGCCGTGGGCGCCGAGATCACCGTCCTGTGCGCCGAGCCGATCAACGACGGACGTCGCCTCGTGTGCCACGTCACCGTCAAGGCCTCCGACGGCGAGGAGATCGCCAAGGGCGAGATCCACCGTGCGGTGGTCGATCCCGACCGCTTCATGAGCAAGTGCCAGCGGATCCTCTGACTCGCAGCCCCCTCCCAGCCGCGGTTGCCACGATGCCCGCGTGACGCCCGGACTGGCTCGGCGCCCTCCTCGCGGCGCTCGCCTACGGCAGCGCCACCGTGCTCCAGGCCGTGGGCGTACGCCGCGCCGGGGCCCTGCCCGCCGGCACCTCGCTGCTCGCACGCGTGCGGGCGGGGTCGCCGTATGCCGCCGGCCTCGCCCTCGACGGGCTCGGCTTCCTCGCGTCCCTCGCCGCCTTGCGCACGCTGCCGCTCTTCCTCGTCGAGTCGGCGGTCGCGGCCTCGGTCGCCGTCACCGCCGTGCTGTCCGTGCTCGTGCTCCACGTCCGCCTCGGGGCGACCGAGGGCGTGGCGCTGGTCGCCATCGTCGCTGGTCTCACCGGACTAGCCCTCACGGCGGGGACCGGTGGTGCTCGGGGACCGGGTGGTGCCGGGGCAGGGGCCGGCCGCGGCCGTGGCTTTCGTCGTCACCCTGTGCGGGTGCATCGCGCTGGCGGGCCGCGCCGAGCCGACGGAACGGGCCATCCCCTCGGACGGCGTCCGGACGAAATCCTCTGCACGGCAGGACGTCTCGCAGCAACCGTGACGTCGTGTCACCGACGCCGCAGCCGGTCCATCTCGCTCTCGATCTGCTCCTCGGAGGGAGCGTCGACGGCGTAGGCGTCCACGGCGTTCGCCACGACGCCGATGCCCCAGCCGGCGATCACCCAGGCGGGCCAGAGGAAGCCGGCTCCCGTCATGGCCCAGATCAGGACGAACATGCTGTTGACGAGCACGTAGATGAGCACGTGGACGCGGAAGTCGGCCTTCTTCTTGAGCCGGCGGAGCGCTCTGCCGCGGAGGTCCACCTCGGGGACGACGCGGTCGACCGTGGGGTCGGGCACGTCAGGGCGGGGTTCGATCGGAAGCTGGTTCGCGGTCATGATGGTCACCGCTCCTTCGCGGGCCGCCGTGTGGCGGGACCCACACGGCTCCCTGTCTCCAGCCTAGGTCGGCCGCCGGCAGGCGGCCCGAAAGGGTGCGGGAGATCACCCTCCGTCGCGGGCGTATGCCGTCCGCTCCGGTGGGTGGGTCAGAGGACGTACGCGTCGCCGTCGCGGCGGAAGCCGAGGTTCTCGTAGTACGGCTCCACCATGTCCGGCGGCGTCAGCACCCGCCGGAAGCCGCGCCGCCGGAACGGCCCCTCGGGCCCGAAGACGAACTCCCCCGGCGTGAGGTCGCGGTGCCGCGGCGTCACCCAGTCCAGCAGCAGCTGCGCGGTGCCCTCCCCCGCGTCGCGCATGAGGACGACCCCGACCGTCTCGTCACYGCGGAGCACGAGGTAGGACGGGTCGCCCGCAAACGGGTCGTGGACGAAGTGCGGGTTGTAGCGCCGGATGTCSCCCTCGTGGACCCGCAGCACGTGGCGCAGGTAGGTGTCGTCACCGGCGACCTCGAGCACCTCGTAGACCTCGGCGTCATGCTTCTCCCGGGACATCCGCGCGAGGTAGAAGACGTTGATGCCGGCGAGGACGACGTTGAGGCCCACCATCGGCCAGACGTGGTTGACCGTGTTGTAGACGATGAGCACGACGCAGCCCACGAGGTTGATGACCCGGAGCCGGCGCAGCTGCGTCTGCAGCAGCGACCAGACGAGGATCGCGGAGCCGACCCAGCCCACCACCTCGAGCCACGGGGTACCCATGGGCGCGACCCTAGCGCTGCCGCGCCTGCCCGTCCGTGGATCGGCGCGACCGCGGCGGCTGGTGCCCGACGACCTCGGGCCCGACGACCTTGAGCCCGACGACCGCGGCGACGATCCCCGTGAGCAGGGCGACTTTGACGACGGAGAAGCCCTCCCCACCGGTCGTCATGGCCCACGTCACCGTGAGCGCCGCCCCGAGACCCGTCCACACGGCATACGCCGTCCCGATGGGGATGGTGCGCACGGCGCGCGCGAGGCCGACCATGCTGAGCGTGCCGGCGACGAGGAAGACCACGGCCGGGACGGGACGCGAGAGGCCCTCCGACGCGGCGAGGGCTGACGCCCAGACCGCTTCGAGCACGGCGCTGACGAGCAGGACGACCCACGGCATCACGCCACCACCTTGAGCCCGGCGACGCAGGCGACGAGGACCAGGAGCAGCGCGGCACGGCCGGCCCCGAGTCGTTCCTGCTGGCGGGCGACGGCGAGCAGGACGGTGCCGACGGCGCCGATCCCGACCCACACGGCATACGCGGTGCCGGTGGGCAGGGCGGTCATCGCCCACGCGAGGCCGACCATGCTGAGCACGAGCGCGACGGCGAAGAGGGCGGTCGGCCGGGGACGGCGGAAGCCGTCGGACGCGGCGAGCGCGGTGGCCCAGACGGCCTCCAGCGCGCCGGAGAGGATGAGCACCAACCAGTGCACGGCGTTCCGATCTGGCCGTCTTGTCGCAGTGCGGGTACGGCTCCCTCGTCCGCGAGCACGGCTGGCGTGCTCACTGAGGATTCTATCGACGCGGCACGTCCCGGTCGAAAAGGGTGTATCAGGAGCCTGCACCCGGCGTACTGTCGGGTGCAGGCGCGCTCCTGCGGACAGAGGATCGCCATGAGCCGTGACTATCTCGATTTCGACGTCGCCGTGACCCCCGAGGGGCAGGGGTATGCCGCCCACGTCCTCGCCTCCCCCGCGGGCGACGCGTCGGCACCCTTCACCCTCCCCTTCTCGGCCACCGACCTCGCCCAGTTCATGATCGCCGTGGGGYCGCCACGCGTCTCCTCGAGGCGGCTCGTCCCGGCGGAGGCACGCGTCGTCGACGTCAAGGAGTACGGGCGGCGACTCGGGGACGCGCTGCTGTCCGGCGACGTGGGCAAGACCTTCCGAGCCAGCCTCGCCGCGGCCCAGTCCGGTGGGCGGGACCTGCGGCTGCGGCTGCGGCTCGACGCCGTGCCCGATCTCGACGCCGTCCCGTGGGAGTACCTCTACGACTCGGCCCTCGGTCGCTTCCTCACCCTCTCGCAGGAGACCCCCGTCGTGCGCCTGCTCGACTCGCTCGAGCGGCCCCCGGTCGTCCAGGTGGACCCACCGCTGCGGGTCCTCGTCATGATCTCGAGCCCGAGCGACATGCCGGAGCTGGCGGTCGAGCGCGAGCGCCAGCTGCTCGCGGCCACGACCGGCGACCTCGTCGCGAGCGGCCGTCTGACGCTCACCATCCTCGAGGACGCGACGCTGACGGGGCTGCAGCGCGCCCTGCTGGACGACTTCCACGTGTTCCACTTCATCGGCCACGGCGGCTTCGACGAGGAGGCGCAGGAGGGCGTGCTCGTGCTCGAACGCGACGACGCCACGGCGCACCGCGTCTCGGGCGCCCGCCTCGGCACCCTGCTCCACGACGCCCGCTCGATGCAGCTCGCCGTCCTCAACGCCTGCGAGGGGGCGCGGACCTCCGGACGGGACGCGTTCTCCGGCGTCGCCCAGGCGCTCGTGCGCCAGGGCCTGCCTGCGGTGGTCGCGATGCAGACGGAGATCTCCGACCGGGCGGCGCTCGTCTTCAGCCACGAGTTCTACTACTTCCTGACGCGCGGACTCGGGATCGATGCCGCCATCTGCGAGGTGCGCAAGTCGATGGCCGTGTCCGACGAGGCGGCGGAGTGGGGCACCGCGGTGCTGCTCCGGTCGGGCGCCGACCAGCCGTTCTCCTTCACGACGAGCGCCACCCAGCCTGTGGAGCGCCCCGAGAGCCGGCTCGAGTCCCTCTACGACGCCGCGAACGGGGCGATAACGGCGAACGCGCCCGCGACCGCCCTGCCGCTGCTCGAGCAGATCGCGGCCGAGCACCCCGACTACCGCGACGTCACGCAGCTGCTCGAACGCGTGCGGCCGGCCGGCGCGGCCGAGCCGCTCGGGACGGCCG
>NZ_JBFULD010000353.1:0-4100 GCF_056400505.1 Terrabacter sp. P5_B1 | reverse complement strand
ACCCCCTCAAGGCCAAGGTCGTCTGCGTCCTCGTGGACAAGGTCGTCACCTGCCCCACCAGCGGTCTGCTCGGCTGAGCCCCGCCTCCGGGCGGGGTGGCGCCGGCCGGGCGCTCTCGTCAGCGCCGGCCGGCGCTCGTCAGCCGCTCAGCGGCGGACGAGCGCGGCGACCACGGCGATCACGATGAAGAGCAGGAGCGCCGCCACCGTGATCCGGTGACGGAACTTGAAGTTCACTTCGCGACCTCGGGGGCCGTGGGCACCTCGGAGGCCAGCTGGATGCGGAGCCGGGGTCGTCGGTGCGTCTGGATGGTCACCGCGACATTCTGCCGACGTGAGACCCAGAGGGCCACCGCGACCAGGCTGAGGCCGACCGCGACGGTGCCGATGGCAATGGTCCAGCGGGGGCCCCACACGTCACCGATCCACCCGATCACCGGGGCACCGACCGGCGTGCCGCCCATGAAGATGGCCATGTAGAGCGCCATGACCCGGCCGCGCATGACGGGGTCGACGCTGACCTGGACCATGGCGTTGGCCGTGGTCAGCGCGGTCAGGGCGGCCAGGCCGGTCGGGACGAGGAAGACGGCGAACATGACGTAGTTCGGCGCGGTCGCGAGGAACGCGGTCGACACCGTGAAGCCGGCGAGGGCGACGAGCAGGACCCGCATCCGGGGACGTGCGCGGCGGGCCGAGAGCAGCGCGGCCGTCAGCGAACCGATGGCCATGATCGACCCGAGCAGGCCGTACTCCCCCGGGCCCTTGTCGAAGACCTTGGTGGCCATCAGGGCCATGGTGAGCTGGAAGTTCATGCCGAACGTCCCGAGCACGAAGACGAGCGCCATGATGAGCACGAGGTCCGGCCGGCCCCTGACGTAGCGCAGGCCCTCCCGGATCTGCCCCTTGCCCCGAGCGCGGGGCGACGGGGTCAGCAGGCTCGTGTTCATCCGCAGCAGGGCGATGAGCACGAAGACGAACGTCCCGGCGTTGACGTAGAGCGCGGGGGCGATACCGAACCAGGCGATGACGAGACCGGCGACAGCCGGTCCGACGAGTCGACCGAGGTTGAACGACGCGCTGTTGAGGGCGACGGCGTTGGGCAGGTGCGCGGTGTCGACCATCTCCGACACGAACGTCTGCCGGGCCGGGTTGTCCACGGCGGTCGCGACCCCCTGGACGAAGGCGAGCGCGTAGACGTGCCAGAGCTCGACGACGCCGGTGGCGGCCAGGACCGCGAGGAGCAGGGCCGTGGCGAGCAGGGCCGTCTGCGTGAGGAAGAGGATGCGTCGCTTGGGGAAGCGGTCGACGAGCATCCCTGCGAACGGCGCGAGGATGAGGAACGGCAGGAACTGCAGTCCCGTCACCACGCCGAGTGCCGTGGACGAGTGGTCGGTGAGGACCGTGAGCACGAGCCAGTCCTGGGCGACGCGGCCCATCCACGTGCCGACGTTGGAGACGATCGCGCCCGAGGCGTAGATGCGGTAGTTGGGGATCGAGAGTGAGTGGAAGGTGGGGCTCATTCGCTGGCCACCTTGGCCAGGACGGCGGCGGCGCGCTGGAGCAGCTCGCGCTCCTCGTCGGTCAGCTGCTCGAAGCGCGCGAGCATCCACTCGTCGCGGTGCTTGCGGATGCGCTTGAGCGAGCGGCGACCCTCCGCCGTCAGCGACAGGATGACCTGTCGGCCGTCGGTGGGGTCGTCCGCACGGGAGACGTAGCCGCGCTCGACGAGCATGTTCGACGTGSGCTTCATGCTCGGGGCCGACACACGCTCGATGTCGGCCAGCTCGCTGTTGGTGCGAGCCGTGGCCTCGAGCCGGCAGAGCACCGAGAACTGGTGCGGCGGCAGCTCGCGGTCGGACTCGAAACGGACCCGCCGCGAGATGCGCATGCAGGCCAGTCGGATGTCGTTGGAGAGCGAGACGAGCTCAGCTCTGGAGAGCTGGGCGATGGGGTTCTTGGCAGTCACGGGCGGATCCTCGGAAGTACAGTCTGGCGATACTTAGCCTAACTCATTACCTCGGCTAACCATTCCCAACCCTGGACAACCCGGGCGTGCCGCGACGCACCGGTGGATGCGTGAAGGCCCCCTCCCGAGCGGGAGGAGGCCTTCACGGCATATGGGCTCGGGCGACGAGACACGCCCGATCACGTTGTGCGGCAGGGGTGCTCAGGTCAGCATCGACTCGAGGGGTGCCTTGATGAAGTACACGACGAAGAAGGCCGCGACGATCCACAGGAGCGGGTGGATCTCGCGGGTCTTGCCGCGGGCCATCTTGATGAGCACCCAGGCGATGAAGCCGGCACCGATGCCGACGGTGATGTTGTAGGTGAACGGCATGAGGACGATCGTGAGGAAGGCCGGCAGGGCGATCTCCATGTCGTCCCACTCGATGTTCTTGACCTGGGTCATCATCAGGAACCCGACGATGACGAGCGCCGGGGCCGCGGCCTCGGACGGGACCACCGCGAAGAGCGGCGCGAGGAACGTCGCGAGCAGGAAGAGCACGCCGGTCACGACCGACGCGAGACCCGTGCGCGCGCCCTCCTCGACGCCGGACGCCGACTCGATGAAGGACGTGTTGCTGCTGACGCCACCGGCGCCACCGGCGATGGCCGCCACGGAGTCGACGACGAGGATGCGGTCGGTGTGCGGCGGGTTGCCGTCCGCGTCGAGGAGCTTGGCCTCGGTGCCGATCGCCACGACGGTGCCCATCGTGTCGAAGAAGTCGGCGAGCAGCAGCGAGAAGACGAACATGATCGACGTGACGATGCCGATCTTCTCGAACGAGCCGAGCAGGCTGAACTGGCCGAGGATGCCGAGGTCGGGGGTGTTGGTGATGGTGTCGGGCAGCTTCGGCACCGTCAGGGCCCACGCCGACGGGTTGGTCAGGGCGCCCGACTTGTCGAAGACGCGCGGGCCGATGTGGAAGATCGCCTCGAGGAGCATCGCGAGCGCCGTCGCCGCGACGATGCCGATGAGGATGGCGCCCTTGACCTTGCGGATGAGCAGCACCGCGATGAGGAAGACGCCGACGACGAAGACGAGGGTCGGCCAGCCGTCGAGGCTGCCGCCGATGCCGAGCTCGCTCGGGACCGAGCCCGGCGTCGTGGGCCGGCGCGCGAAGCCGGCGTCGATGACGCCGATGTAGGCGATGAACAGGCCGATGCCGACGGAGATGGCGACCTTGAGCGGTCCGGGGATCGCCCTGAAGACCGCCTTGCGGAAGCCCGTCAGCACGAGCACGAGGATGATGACGCCCTCGATGACGACGAGACCCATGAGGTCGGCGAAGGTGATCTTCTCGGCCGAGTGGGTCAGCACCATCCCGGTGATGAGCCCGTTGATCCCGAGCCCCGCGGCGAGCGCGATCGGGAAGTTCGCCACGAGACCCATGAGGATCGACATGACACCCGCGACGACCGCCGTCCCGACCGCGACGAGCAGCTTGCTCCGCACCAGGTCGCTGGTGCCGCCGATCATCGTGCCCGAGCCGTCGACGACTCCCGAGAGGATGATGGGGTTGAGGACGACGATGTAGACCATCGTGAAGAAGGTGACGACGCCGCCGCGGACCTCTCGGGCGACGGTCGACCCGCGCTCGGTGATCCTGAAGAAGCCGTCCAGCCCGGTCCGTGTAGGAGTGGGGGCAATGCGCGTATCCGTCGACATGGCGCACACCTTAGTGGCGGCACGGGTCGCGTTCGTCACGAGACCATAGGCTGGGAGCGTGACCGACGAGACCACCCCCGACGTGCCGGCGGACGCCGCCGACCCGACGAGCCCGGAGCGGATCGAGCCGTTGCCCGTGCCGATGCTGCGGATCATCGAGGTCGGGCTCGCCGCCTGGGTCGTCGCGCTCGTCGTCACGCTCGTCGTCCCCGCGCTGCACGAGGGCGACCGCGACTGGTGGCCGTGGACGTGCGTCGCCGGGTTCCTGCTGGGCTGCCTCGGCTGGGCCTACGTGCGCCGTGGGCGCGGCAACGCGCGCGACGCTGCCTGAGCTGCCCTGCTCCCTGAACGAGACGAACCACCCGGGTGTGCCGGGTGGTTCGTCCGTGGTCCAGGTCCCTCGTCAGTCCGTGACGGGGTCGTCCGAGCCG
>NZ_JBFULD010000352.1:0-4113 GCF_056400505.1 Terrabacter sp. P5_B1 | reverse complement strand
GAACTCCGCCACGTTGCGCACGGCGTTGCCCCGCACGTCCTGCGGCGAGTGCGGGTCGACGGCGAGCAGCCGGATCGCCTCGGCCTCGCGAGCCTTGCCCTTCCAGACCTGGGCCCACCCGATGAAGAAGCGCTGCGGTCCGGTGAAGCCGTCGAGCTCGGGCATCTCGCCGGTCTCGGTCGCGATGCGATAGGCCGAGTAGCCGATCTGCAGGCCACCGAGGTCGCCGATGTTCTCGCCGACCGTCAGGCCGCCGTTGACCTTGTGCTCTTCGGAGAGCCCGGCAGGGGTGTACTGGCCGAACTGCTCGATGAGCCGCTGGGACAGCGCGTCGAAGCGCTCGCGGTCGGCCTCGGTCCACCAGTCCCGCAGCGCCCCGGTGCCGTCGTAGCGCGAGCCCTGGTCGTCGAAGCCGTGCCCGAGCTCATGACCGATGACGGCGCCGATGCCGCCGTAGTTGACGGCGTCGTCGGCCTCGAGGTCGAAGAACGGCGGCTGCAGGATCGCGGCCGGGAAGACGATCTCGTTCATCGACGGCATGTAGTAGGCGTTGACCGTCTGGGGCAGCATGAACCATTCGGTGCGGTCGATCGGGCGGCCGATCTTCGCGAGGTTGCGATCGACCTCGAAGGCCGTGCTGCGCCGGACGTTGCCGACGAGGTCGGCCGGGTCGATCTCGATGCTGGAGTAGTCGCGCCACACGTCGGGGTAGCCGATCTTCGGCGTGAACGCGTCGAGCTTGTCGATCGCCTGCGCGCGAGTCTCGGGCCCCATCCACTCGAGCGAGGCGAAGGACCGGCGGAAGGCCTCGACGAGGTTGCCGACAAGTTCCTGCATGCGGGCCTTGGCGGCGGGCGGGAACCACCGCTCGGCGTAGAGCTGCCCGACGGCCTCGCCGACACAGGCCTCCACGACGGACACGCCACGCTTCCAGCGCTCCTTGTTCTCCGGCTGCCCGGAGAGGGTGCGACCGTAGAAGTCGAAGTCCTCGTCCACGAACGACTGCGGCAGCAGCGAGGCGAACTCCGAGAGGGCGTGCCACGTCAGCCACGTGCGCCAGTCGGCGATGTCCACCGACTCGAGCGCTGCGCCGAGACCTGCGACGAAGCTCGGCTGGCGGACGACGACCTTGTCGAACGAACCCGCCGGCGCGCCGAGGCCGGACAGCCAATCGTGCCAAGGGAACTGGGGCGCGAGCACCATGACCTCGTCGATCGTGTGCGCGTTGTAGGTCTTGATCGCGTCGCGGTTGGACACCGTGTCCCAGTGCGACGCCGCGAGAAGCGTCTCGAGCGTCATGATCCGCGTGGCCTTGGCCTCGGCGTCCGGGATGCCGGCGAGGACGAGCAACCGGCCGATGTGGGCGACGTAGGCCGTCCGGATGTCGGCGTACTTCTCCTCGCGGTAGTAGGACTCGTCGGGAAGTCCGAGGCCGCCCTGCTCGAGGTAGACGACGTAGTCCTCCGGCGAGCGCTCGTCGGGTGAGACGAAGTGCTGCAGGACCCCGACCACGCCGTCGCGCGCGAGCCGGCCGAGGGCCCTGCCGAGCGCCTCGACGCTGTCGACGGCCGCGACCTCCGACATCACGCCCTGCAGCGGGGCGAGCCCGAGCTCCTCGATCCGGTCGGTGTCGGTGAAGCTCGCGTAGAGGTCACCGACCTGACGCTTCGGCGTGCCGAGTGCACCGTCCTCGGCGCCGGCCGCCTCCTCGATGAGGTCGCGGACCCGTGACGTGGACTCCTCGCGCAGGATGTCGAAGGTGCCGAAGCGAGCCCGGTCGTCCGGGATCTCCGTCGTGTCGAGCCACGTCCCGTTGACGAACCTGAAGAGGTCGTCCTGTGGCCGGGTCGACCGGTCGAGGGCCTCGAGGCTGATGCCGGACTTTCTGAGCACGTTCTCTCCCCACTGCGAGTGCCGGACCTGACCGGCGAGCGTGCCCAGAGCCTAGCCAGCGCTACCGACCGTCCTGCGGGGACCGCCCGAGCAGGTATGCCGGGGGCGCGCTCCCGAGCTCAGCGGCGCAGTCTGCCCGCGACGACGCCGGCGAGGCCGACGAGCAGCAGCATGCCGCCGAGGGCACCGATCATCGTCGGCCCCACCATGCGGAAGCTGAGGTCCGCGCCGGTGAGGTTGGCCACGAGGACGTAGGCCGCCACGAGCATCGACAGCAGACCGAGCATGATCGCGCCCGGGCGCGGGCCCTTGTGGACCGTGACGAAAACCGGGCTCGGGGCGGGCTGAGAGGCAGGTTGGGGCGGGACGGGCGCCGGCCACGAGGGGTCGGGCTGGGACCCCGGGGGTGGCAGGTGCGGCAGCCCGGCCCCCTCGGCGACCGCGTCGTCCGGCACGGGGGCGGCGGGCTGGATCCGGAAGGGCGTCGCGGGCGGCAGGGCCTGTGTCGTCGCAGCGGGGATCGTCGTCGTCTCCGCCGGGTCGACCGGCGGCTCGACCGCCGGTTCGACCGCCGGTTCGACCGCCGGCTCGGTGGTCGGATCCACCGTCGGGTCCGCCGTCGGGTCACGGAACTCCGTCGTCGGGTCGGGGGTGTCGTTGCTGCTCATGCCACTCGTCTCCGCTGCGCGCTTCGTCGGGTCGGTCGGGTCGGTCGGGTCGTTCGTCGGGCCGGTCWTGGCGCGCTCCTGGTCGTGATCTTGATCTGACCGACGCCGATCTCGGCGTCGACGACGATCTCCGGGCGCGACGCGGCCGGCCCGAACGTCACCTGCTGCTGCCAGCCGGTGCCGTCGTACTGGAGCTGGTCGGGTCCCTGACGCCGCATCCCCTCACCGACGACCGACGGACCGGTCGCGATGATCTCCCCAGCACGCGCCTTCGCGTTGACGACGACCGGAACGCCTTCCGGGACGACGAGATCGAGCTCACCGGCGCCCATCGTGGCCGTGACGGTGTCCTGACCGGGCGTGGCCTTCCAGTCCGAGGCGCTGAGGTCGACCCTCATCTGTCCGAGCCCCAGCTCGAACGCTGGTGCCGGCCTCATCGACGTCACGGTGTAGCTGCGGTCCCCCGCCTGCCAGGGCTGGGAGAGGGCGACCGGCGCCGCGGTGGTGGCGGCCGCCGCGATCATGCCGGTCACGGCGAAGAACGCCAGGCCTCCCGACCGGCGGCCGGCGATACCGGCGACGAGGATGCCGAGGCCGAGGATGCCCAGCCCCGAGGCGATCCCGATGGCCACGTGGTGGCCCGACCAACCTGCGGCCTGGGCGATCGTCGACATGACGACACCGGTGACCATGGCCAGGCCGAGGACGAGGAGGCCGCCGGCGAAGCCGATCGAGGGGGTCCGCTCCCGCACCAGGGCCGGGGCCGGCGGCCATGGTGCCGCAAGGGTGGCGCCGACGTTGGCCGCCGCATTGCCCGTCGAGCCGTATGCCGTGGCAGGGGCCGGGCCGGGGTGTGCGGGCGCCGTGCCGGTGGCAGGCTGGGTGATCGGCCCACCGGTCGCCGGATCGACACCGGTCGCCGCACTGGACGCCGGGGCGCCCTGGTTCTTCCACGGCGCCTGCGCCATGAGCTCCCGGCCGGTGCCCGTGCGTGTCAGGAACCACCAGGCCCCGAAGACGAGGAGCGCGAAGCCGAAGAAGCGGAAGCCGCGGGTGTCACCGCCCCACCAGGGGCCGCCGCCGAGGACGGCCATCACCGTGACGACGAGCAGGAAGATCGAGCTGCCCTCACCGTGCTTGAGTGCCCGCTCGACGTGGATCTCGCCGCGCTCGTCGGGCATCAGCAGCCACAGCACGAGGTAGAGGGCGAGCCCCATCCCGAAGAAGATCGAGAAGAGGATGAAACCTGCTCGCACGACGAGCGGGTCGACGCCGAGCCACCGGGCCACGCCCGCGGCCACACCGGCGAACCACCGGCCGTTCGACTGGCGCACGATCCCCGGGCGCCGCAGAGCGGTGTAGAAACCGTCCAGGCCGTGGCCCTGCCCCTGGCCGGGGGCGTCATTGCTTTTCGTCATGGCATCAGAGTGGCTCGCCCACTCTCTCCCGACCATGAGGGTCGACCCTGAGCGCACCCTGATGCGACCCCCAAAGAGGGCGCGGATGGTCGCCCCGACGCACCGGGGTGGGTCAGGATGGGACGGTGCACACG
>NZ_JBFULD010000351.1:0-4115 GCF_056400505.1 Terrabacter sp. P5_B1 | reverse complement strand
TGTCTGCATCGCCCTCGCGTGGCCACGCACCCAGCGCAGCCGTCCGACCGACAGCACGCGCGAGCCGGTCGAAGCCGTGCTGCTGCTCGCGGCCCTGTCCGGCACGGTCGTGGTGGCCGCCAGCCGCGACGTCGGCACGTGGCTCGTCGCCCTCGAGCTCGCGACCCTGCCCGTCATCGCGCTCGTCGCCCTCTCCGGCCGCCGGTCCGCCGTCGCTGGGGCGACGCAGCTGCTCGTGACCTCGCTCGTCTCCTTCGCCCTGCTCGTGCTCGGTGTCGCCCTGTGGTTCGCCGGGACGGGGAGCCCGTTCCTGACGCCGGATGCGGCTCTGTCGTCCGGTGGCGCGTTCTCGACGGCGTCGGTCGCCGGGTCGGGCACGGTGTCGGGCACGGTGTCGGGCACGGTGTCGGGCACGGCGTCTGCAGCGGCCCTCGCCCTGCCGTCCGTCTCGGGTGGAGTCGTGGCGCTCGCAACGGTGCTCGTCGTCGCGGGTGTCGGCTTCAAGCTCTCGCTCGTGCCGTTCCACGCGTGGACGCCCACGGCATACGCCGGTTCGTCGGTGCCCGTGGCGACGTTCCTCGCGACGGTGTCCAAGGTGGCCGCGCTTGCGGCCCTGCTCGTCGTGCTGCGTGCCGTGGCGGTCCTCGGCACGCCCGCCGTGCTGTCGATCGCCGTGCTGTCCGCGCTCAGCATGACGCTCGGCAACGTCATGGCGCTGCGCCAGGACGACGTGGTGCGCCTGCTCGCGTGGTCGACGGTTGCCCAGGCCGGCTGGGTCGTCCTGCCGCTCGTCAGCATCTCCGCGCTCGGGGTCGGTGCCAGCGCCACCTACCTGCTCACCTACGTGGTCGCGACGCTCGTGGCGTTCGCCGTCGTCGCCGTCATGGTGCGCGACCGGMCCGGTCATGGCCGCTCGATCGGCGACTACGAGGGCGTGTGGCAGCGCAGCCCCTGGCGCGCGGGCGCCCTGGCCCTGGCCCTGACCTCCCTCGCCGGTCTGCCGCCGGGCGTCATCGGCCTCGTCGGCAAGGTCACGGCCCTGCGACCGGTCGTGGCAGAGGGCTGGGTCTGGCTCGCCGTCATCGCGGCGGTCAACGCCGTCATCGGCGTCGCCGTCTACCTCCGATGGCTGCGGGCCGTCATCACGGCGCCCGCCGAGGCGGCAGCCACCGCGCGTGCCCACGGGGGCGGCCTGGCGCTGGCGCGACGCCGACCGGTCATGGTGGCCGGGCTCGTGCTGGCCTCGACGGTGCTCGTCGTCGTCAGCGTCCAACCCGACCTGCTGCTCCGGCTCCTCGGCTGACACCCCCGGCCGGGGCCCTGCGGTCGGCACGCTCCCAGTCAACTCCCAGCGGGAACACCGTCCTCGGGTCGGTCGTTCACCGGACATGCACAACCACTTCAACGGGCTCAAGACGGCCGCCCTCTTCGGCGGCATCTGGGCCCTCCTGCTCGGGATCGGCGCGCTCGTCGGTGGCGGGCGCTTCATCTGGGTCTTCGCGCTGATCGGCGTGGCGACGACCTTCTACGGCTACTGGAACAGTGACAAGCTCGCCATCCGAGCCATGCACGCCTACCCGGTCTCCGAGGCGCAGGCGCCGGTGATGTACCGCATCGTCCGCGAGCTCTCCACCGCTGCGGGCAAGCCGATGCCGCGCCTCTACATCAGCCCGACCCAGGCCCCGAACGCCTTTGCGACCGGGCGCAACCCGCAGAATGCCGCCGTGTGCTGCACCGAGGGCATCCTCGGCCTGCTCGACGAGCGAGAGCTGCGCGGCGTGCTCGGCCACGAGCTGATGCACGTCTACAACCGCGACATCCTCACGAGCTCGGTCGCCGCCGCGATCGCCGGTGTCATCACCTCGATCGGCCAGATGCTGATGTTCACGAGCATGTTCGGCGGCGGGGGCTCAGACGAGGACCGCCCGAACCCGTTCGCGCTGCTCGCGATGAGCCTGCTCGCCCCGATGGCCGCGATGATGATCCAGATGGCGATCAGCCGCACCCGTGAGTACGACGCCGACGAGGACGGCTCGAAGCTCACCGGTGACCCGCTCGCCCTCGCCTCGGCGCTGCGCAAGCTCGAGGCGGGCGTGGCACGCGCTCCGCTCGCGCCGCAGCAGGACATCGTCAACGCGAGCCACATGATGATCGCCAGCCCCTTCCGCGCCCAGGACGTCACGCGGTTCCTGTCGACGCACCCGCCGATGGACCAGCGCATCGCGCGCCTGGAGAGCATGGCCGGCGGTCCGCTCCACCGCTGAATCCGGTCGGCGACCGAGCGTCCCGGCATCCCGCGCGCCGCCGGTCCCGTCGATCTGGCAGGCTCGGCCCATGCGTAGTCTCACCCTGGCCGAAGCCCGCGAGCGATCCACGCTGATCACCGTCACGTCGTATGCCGTCGAGCTCGACCTCGACCAGGGCGCGGAGGTCTTCGGCTCCCGCACGGTCGTCCGCTTCGCCTGCGCCGAGCCCGGTGCCGACTCCTGGGTCGACCTCAAGGCGAGGTCCGTCGAGACGATCTCCCTCAACGGTGCGCCGCTCGACCCGGCGAGCGTCGCCGACGGCCGCCTGGCGCTCACGGGCCTCGCCGCCGACAACGAGCTCGTCGTCGCCGCGACGATGGCCTACAGCCACGACGGGCAGGGCCTGCACCGGGCCACCGACCCCGCCGACGACCTCGACTACGTCTACGGCCACCTCTTCCTCGACGCCGCCCCGAGCGTCTACGCCTGCTTCGACCAGCCCGACCTCAAGGCCCCCTACGACGTCACCGTCCACGCCCCGCTCGACTGGACGGTGCTCGGCAACGGCGCCGCCGAGCAGACGAGCCCCGGCACGTGGACCCTTGCCACGACGAAGCCCCTCGCGACGTACTTCATGACGGTGTGCGCGGGGCCCTTCGTCTCCGTGCGCGACGAGCACGACGGCATACCCCTGGGTGTCCACGCGCGGGCCTCCCTGCGCGAGCCGCTCGAGCGGCACGCGCCCGAGCTCTTCGACGTCACGAAGCGGTCGTTCGACTACTTCCACGGCCTCTTCGGGATCCGCTACAGGTTCGGGGAGTACCACCAGGTGTTCGTCCCGGAGTTCAACGCCGGGGCGATGGAGAACCCGGGCTGCGTGACCTTCCGGGACCAGTACCTCTACCGTGGCGCCGCGACGCGCGACGAGCTGCTGACGCGTGCCAACACGGTGAGCCACGAGATGTCGCACATGTGGTTCGGCGACATCGTCACGATGAAGTGGTGGGACGACCTCTGGCTCAACGAGTCGTTCGCCGAGTACATGTCGCACCGCTGCMTCGTCGACGCGACCGAGTACACCGACGCCTGGGTCGACTCCTCGATCGTGCGCAAGGTCTGGGGCTACGGCGCGGAGCGCTCCCCGTCCACCCACCCGGTCGCGGGCGTCGAGGCTCTCGACGCGCAGAGCGCGCTGCAGAACTTCGACGGCATCTCGTATGCCAAGGGCGCGGCCACGCTGCGCCAGCTCATCGCGTACGTCGGCGACGACCGGTTCATCGCCGGCGTCCGCGCCTACCTGACCGACAAGTCCTACGGCAACGGCACGCTCGCCGACTTCCTCGGCGCGATCGAGACCGCGAGCGGCAAGGACCTCGAGGCGTGGTCCCGGGCGTGGCTGCTGACGGCCGACCGCGACACGATCTCGGTCGACGTCGAGGAACAGGCCGGCGTCACCGAGCGCGCGGTGGTCCGCCGCGAGTCCCCGGCCGACCGACCCGCCGACCGGCCGCACGCCTTCGACGTCGCCGGCTGGACGGACGGGCGCGAGGTCGGCCGGGTCGGCGCGACGATCACGGGTCCCGAGACGACCCTGGCCGGGCTCGAGGGCACACCGGAGCCGGCCGTCCTCGTCCCCAACGCCTCGGACCTGACCTGGGCGCGGGTGCGCCTGTCGGACTCGACGGTCGCGGCCCTCCCGGCGCAGCTCGCCCAGATCCCCGACGGCCAGGCCCGCGCCGTCGTGTGGTCCGCGCTCATCGACGGCGTGCACGGTGCGACGACCTCGCCCGAGTCGTTCCTCGAGGTGTTCGACGCGGCGTGGCCGCACGAGACGAACTCCTCGATCCTGACTCGGGTCGCGGCCTACGC
>NZ_JBFULD010000350.1:0-4174 GCF_056400505.1 Terrabacter sp. P5_B1 | reverse complement strand
CCTCGCTGCTGCCCATCTCGAAGCGCAGCGAGTCGAGGAACTCCCCCGGGTCCTCGGTCTCGCGCTGCCAGTCGAGCAGCTGGCGCAGCCACGCCATGTCGTTCTGCGGGGTGATCTCGCCGGGCCGCGCGGGACCGCCGCCGTTGGACTGGTCCTTGTACTTCCAGTGGGCCGCGACGCCGTACTCGGCCCGCCGGTGCATCGTGTGCGTGCGGATCTGGATCTCGACCGGCTTGCCCTGCGGACCGATGACCGTCGTGTGCAGCGACTGGTACATGTTGAACTTCGGCATCGCGATGTAGTCCTTGAACCGGCCCGGGACCGGGTTCCACCGCGAGTGGAGGGCGCCGAGCGCCGCGTAGCAGTCGCGCACCGTGTCGACGAGCACCCGGACGGCGACGAGGTCGTAGATCTCCTCGAAGTCGCGGCCCCGCACGATCATCTTCTGGTAGACGGAGTAGTAGTGCTTGGGTCGGCCYGTCACGACCCCCTTGATCTTGGCGGCCGTGAGGTCCTCGGTGACTTGGCCGCGCACGCCGGCGAGGTACTCCTCGCGGGCCGGGGCGCGCTCGGCGACGAGGCGCACGATCTCGTCGTACACCTTCGGGTAGAGGGTCGCGAACGAGAGGTCCTCGAGCTCCCACTTGATGGTGTTCATGCCGAGGCGGTGCGCGAGGGGCGCGTAGATCTCGAGGGTCTCGTTGGCCTTGCGCTTGGCCGACTCGGCGCTGACGTAGCGCCACGTGCGGGCGTTGTGCAGCCGGTCGGYGAGCTTGATGACGAGGACGCGGATGTCGCGGGCCATCGCGATGACCATCTTGCGCACGGTCTCGGCCTGCGCGGCCTCGCCGTAGGTGACCTTGTCGAGCTTGGTGACGCCGTCGACGAGCATCGCGATCTCGTCGCCGAAGTCGCGCCGCAGCTCGTCGAGGCTGTATGCCGTGTCCTCGACGGTGTCGTGCAGCAGCGCCGCCGCCAGCGTCGGGGGTGTCATGCCGAGCTCGGCGAGGATCGTCGTCACCGCGAGCGGGTGCGTGATGTAGGCGTCGCCGCTCTTGCGCATCTGCCCCTCGTGCGCGTGCTCGGCGACGGCATACGCCCTCTCGATGACCGACAGGTCGGCCTTCGGGTGGTTCTGGCGCACCGCGGTCATGAGCGGCTCGAGGACGGGGTTCCCGGCCGGCCGAGTGGCCCCGAAGCGAGCGAAACGGGCGCGCACCCGCGACGGGGTGGACAGCTCGTTGCGGACGTCCTCGCTCATGAAGTGAGTCTAGGCCGTCCGTGCGGGATCACAGCGTGAGGATGGCGCTGACGGGCCGGTCCGCGAGACGCTTGCGTCCCTCGAGGAAGGCGAGCTCGAGGACGACCTCGATCGCGGCCACCTCGGCGCCCGCGCGCTCGACGAGCAGGGCGGTGGCCTCGGCGGTGCCACCGGTCGCGAGGACGTCGTCGATGACCAGGACCCGCTGTCCCGGCTCGAAGGCGTCGGTGTGCACCTCGATCTCGGCCGTGCCGTACTCGAGGGCGTAGGACTCCTTGAGGGTCTCCCCCGGGAGCTTGCCCGCCTTGCGCACGGGCACGATGCCCAGACCCAGCTCGTAGGCCACCGCGGCACCGAGGATGAACCCGCGGGCCTCGATGCCGACGACGACGTCGACCCGCCCGGCGTAACGCCCCGCGATGTCGCGCACGAGCTCGCCGAGGGCCTTCCCGTCCCCGATGAGCGGGGTGAAGTCCTTGAAGAGGACCCCGGGCTTGGGGAAGTCCGGGATGTCACGCAGCTTGCTCGCGACGAGGTCACTGATCTGGCTCACGCCGTCTCCTGGTGGTGGTGGGAACGAGCGGCCGGGGGTCGGCCGCACCGACGGGACCCGCTGACGCGGACCCCGTCGTCAGCGCCGCGACTTCGGGGCGCGCCTGGGCTGGTTGCGCGGCCCGGCCTGGGCGTACTTGTGCACCGGGCGCGGGGTCCCCTCGGCCGTGCCCGTGGCTGAGGCCGTGGCTGAGGCCGTGGCTGAGCTCGAGGCCGCCTCGGCCGCACCGGTGGAGTCGGCGCCGACGACGGCCGGTTCCGGGGAGCCGTGGGGAGCCGCGACGCCCTGCTTGGCGCCGTGACGGGCGACGTAGGCGTCGAGCTCACGGACCGCGGGCTCGTTGCGACGCAGGTCGACGAGCAGCGGCGTGGCGATGAAGATCGACGAGTAGGCGCCCACGGCGATGCCGATGAACAGCGCGAGCGACAGGTCGAGCAGCGTGCCGGGACCGAGCAGGGTGAAGCCGACGAAGAGCACGGCAGCGATCGGCAGGAGCGCGACGACGGTCGTGTTGATCGAGCGGACCAGGGTCTGGTTCACCGCGAGGTTGGCCGCGGCGGAGTACGTCATGCGCTTGGTGCGGAAGGCCTCCGCGGTGTTCTCGCGGACCTTGTCGAAGACGACGACGGTGTCGTAGAGCGAGTACCCGAGGATCGTGAGGAAGCCGATCATCGACGACGGCGTGATCTCGAACCCGAACAGCGCGTAGATGCCGACGGTGATGACGAGGTCGTGCAGGAGCGCCACCAGGCCGGAGACGGCCATCTTCCACGTGCGGAAGTACAGCGCCATGACGATCGTCACAAGGACGAGGAAGACGACGAGCCCTCGGATCGCCTGCTGGCTGACCGACTGTCCCCAGCTCGGACCGATGAGCGAGGCACTGACCGCGCCCTTGTCGACACCGAACTGCTGGGCGAGCGCTGCGCTGGCCTCGTCGGTGCGGTCGGAGGCCGCCTCGGACTGCACCCGGACGGTGTCCTGGCCGATGATCGTCGAGATGACGTTGCCCTGGATGCCCGCGGTGGAGATCGCGGACTGCGCCTTCTCCTCGTAGCCCTGGCTGTTGGAGACGCCCTGGACGCGGAACTCCGAGCCACCGCTGAACTCGATGCCGAAGTTGAGGCCCTTGACGAAGATGCCGACGAGGGCGAGGGCGATGAGGACGGCCGAGAGGGCGTACCACGTCTTCTGGCGCTTGATGAAGTCGATCGAGCGCTTGCCGGTGTAGAGGTCGTTGCCGACCTGGGCGAAGTTGATCATGCCTGGGCCTTCCCCTCGGCGATGCGGGCCGAGCCCACGGTGGCGGGCGGGCGCTTGGCGCCGGGTGCCCCGAACTGGCCACGACCGCGGTAGCGGAGCGACTCCTGGGCGCCGAGGCGCTGCGGGTCGAGACCAGACCACTTGTGACCGTTGCCGAAGAACTCCGTGCGGGCCAGCAGCTGCACCATCGGGTGCGTGAAGAGCATGACGACGAGCAGGTCGATGAGGGTCGTCAGCCCGAGCGTGAAGGCGAAGCCGCGGACGTTGCTCGAGGCCAGGAGGTAGAGCACGACGGCCGCGATGAAGTTCACGCCGTCGGCCGCGATGATCGTGCGTCGCGCGCGCCGCCAGCCGGTCTCGACGGCGGCGACGAGCGGGCGACCGTCCCGCACCTCGTCGCGGATGCGCTCGAAGTAGACGATGAAGCTGTCGGCGGTGACACCGATGGCCACGATGAGTCCGGTGACCCCGGCCATGGTGAGACGGAAGCCGTGCGTCGTGCCGAGCACCGTGACCGCGAGGTAGGTGATGACCGAGGCGACGACGAGCGACGCGACGGTGACGAGCCCGAGGGCGCGGTACTGGAACAGCGAGTAGACGACGACGAGCAACAGGCCGATGAAGCCGGCGAGCAGGCCGATGCGGAGCTGCTCCTCACCGAGCTGCGGCGTGATGTTGTCCTGCGTCTGCAGGGCGAAGGAGATCGGCAGCGCACCGAACTTCAGCTGCTCGGCGAGCTGCTTGGCGGAGTCGATGGTGAACGAGCCGGTGATCGAGGCCCGCCCGTCGGTGATCACGGCGCGCGCCTGCGGGGCCGTGATGACGGCCTTGTCGAGCACGACGGCGAACTGGTCGAGCGGCGGCTGGGACTGGAGGCCGTAGAGCCGCTTGGTGACGGCGGCGAACTTCGCCTTGCCGGCGTCCTTGAACGACAGAGCGACCTCGACGATGGAGGACGGCTGGCCGTTGGGCCCGGGCTGGTAGCCGCTCGTCGCGTCGGCGATCTCGCTGCCGTCGATCTCGCTCGGGCCGAGGACGTACTTCGTGGTGCGGTCCTCGCCACACGTGGCGATGGGCTGCGTGGGGTCGTCCTGGAC
>NZ_JBFULD010000349.1:0-4228 GCF_056400505.1 Terrabacter sp. P5_B1 | reverse complement strand
CATCTCGGTCGCGGGGGCCTTGCCCTCGGCGCCGCGACGCCCGACGACGTCGCCGGGCTCGACGCCGCCCGCGACCGGCTCCGCGGCGTCGACCTCGTCATCGCGAGCGACGTCGACTCGCCCCTGCTGGGGCTCAAGGGCGCCAGCGCCGTCTTCGCCCCCCAGAAAGGCGCCTCCGAGGAGGACGCCCAACGGCTCGAGAACGCCCTCGGTCACTTTGCGAGCGTCGTGGCCCGCGTGCGCCCACCTGCCAGGGACCTGCTCACCGGTGCCTTCCTCAAGCCCGAGCGGGAGCCTGGAGCCGGCGCCGCCGGCGGTCTCGGCTATGCCCTGCACCTGCTCGGGGCCCGGCGCGTGTCGGGCGTCGAGGCCGTGCTCGACGCGGTCGGCTTCGTCGACCTCGTGGCCTCTGCGGACCTCGTCGTCACCGGGGAGGGAACGTTCGACTGGCAGTCCCTCCGGGGCAAGGTGGTCGTGGGCGTCGCCGAGGCGGCCGCCCGCGTCGGCGTCCCCGTCATCGCCGTGCCGGGCCGGTCCCTGGTCGGTCGACGGGAGGCCATGACTGCAGGCCTCTCGGGGGTGTATGCCGTCGCGGAGCGGCCCGACCAGGTCGCCGCGGCGCTCGCCGAGCCCGCTGCGCGCCTCGCCGACCGCACGGCCCGCGTGGCGCGCACGTGGTCCCCGACCGCATCCTGACGTCCGCGGTGAGGCATCAGTTGAGGCAYCCGGTGAGCATCCGGTGAGCATTCCCCCGAGCGCGATGCCCAGTTCCGTCGGCGCCCGACGTATCCTTGGGAGCGCCGGGAACACATCCGGCCCGGCATGGGTTCTCACCACCGACCCATGTTCCACGACGTGAAGGACCAACACATGAGTGTCGAGACGAACGCATCTCCCGCCGAGGTTCAGACCGAGGCCCCCGCCCACGGGGTCGTCCTGACGGACGTCGCGGCGACGAAGGTCAAGAGCCTGCTCGAGCAGGAGGGTCGCGACGACCTCCGCCTCCGCGTCGGCGTCCAGCCCGGCGGCTGCTCCGGCCTGATCTACCAGCTCTACTTCGACGAGCGCAGCCTCGACGGTGACCTCGTCCGCGACTTCGACGGTGTCGAGGTCGTCGTCGACCGCATGAGCTCCCCCTACCTCGAGGGTGCCACGATCGACTTCGCCGACACCATCGAGAAGCAGGKCTTCACCATCGACAACCCCAACGCGGGCAGCAGCTGCGCCTGCGGCGACTCCTTCAGCTGAGTCGCACAGCCGAGTCGCACCGACGGACAGACGCGAGGGCCCGACCGCCACGGTCGGGCCCTTCGTCGTACCCGTGGCGTTGGGTGTCGGAGGCAGGCGGGCCGTGGACCGCACGCCGATGCCGGGTAGGTTCGTCCCGTGCAGATAGCCATCACCGGTTCCATCGCGACCGACCACCTCATGACCTTCGACGGACTCTTCGCCGACTCGCTCGTCGTGGAGCAGCTCGACAAGATCTCCCTGTCGTTCCTGACCTCGGACCTGCAGGTGCGCCGGGGTGGGGTGGCCGCCAACATCGCGTTCGGCATGGCCAACCTCGGCCAGCGGCCGCTGCTCGTCGGCGCGGTCGGTGAGGACTTCACCGACTACCGCAGCTGGCTCGAGCGACACGGCGTCGACTGCGGGGGCGTGCACTACTCCGAGTCCCAGCACACCGCGCGCTTCATCTGCACGACCGACCGCGACATGGCCCAGATCGCGACCTTCTACGCCGGGGCCATGACCGAGGCCCGCGACATCGAGCTCGCGCCGGTCGCCCACCGTGTCGGCGGGCTCGACCTCGTCGTCGTCGGGGCCAACGACCCCGAGGCCATGCTGCGCCACTCCGACGAGTGCCGGTCGCGTGGCATCCCGTTCGCGGCCGACCCCTCGCAGCAGCTCGCCTTCTGCGACGGGCCGACCATCGCGCGCCTCATCGACGGCGCCGAGTACCTCTTCACCAACGAGTACGAGAGCCATCTCGCCTGCCAGAAGACGGGCTGGACCGAGGACGAGCTCGCCGACCGGGTCCGCGTGCAGGTCAAGACGCGGGGCAAGGACGGCGTCACCGTCCGCGTCCGCGGAGAGGACCCGGTCGAGGTCGGGGTCGCCCGCGAGGTGCGCAAGGCGGACCCCACCGGAGTGGGCGATGCCTTCCGCGCCGGCTTCCTCACGGGTCTCGCGGTGGGCCTGTCCGTGCGTCGGTGCGCCGAGCTCGGCTCGATGCTCGCCACGTACGTCATCGAGACCGTGGGCACCCAGGAGTACGTCCTGGGCAAGGAGCGCTTCCTCGAGCGGCTCAGCGAGGCCTACGGACCCGAGTCGGCCGCCGAGATCGGGCCTCACGTCACCTGCCCGCGGCCATGACGCCCTCACCGACCGGTCGCTGACGGCCTGCCCCGCCCAGCCGGATCCCGACGTGCCCACGCCGCCGCCGCCCACCCCCTGGGACTTCGCCCTCGAACGCGTGCCGCCGGGTGAGGACCTCATCGGCATCGGCGCCGACCTCGATGTCTCGACCCTCTTCGAGGCGTACTCCGTCGGCGTGTTCCCGATGGGCATCGGCGACCACGGGGCAGAGCCGATCGGGTGGTGGTCACCGGACCCGCGCGGCATCCTGCGACCCCGTGAGCTGACGGTGAGCCGTTCGCTGCGCAAGGCCGTGCCCCGTTTCGAGGTGCGCGTCGACACCGAGTTCCAGTCGGTCGTCGAGGCGTGCGCCGCGCCCGACCGGGATGGCCGCTGGATCACCCCCGAGGTCGTCGACGCCTACCTTCGCCTGCACCGTGCGGGATGGGCGCACTCCATCGAGACGTGGCAGGACGGCCAGCTGGTCGGCGGGCTCTACGGCGTCGCGATCGGCGGTCTCTTCGCCGGCGAGTCGATGTTCCACCATGTCCGGGACGCCTCCAAGGTCGCCCTGGTCGGCCTGCGCGACCTGCTCATCACCGACGGCGACCCGCGTCGGCTCGTCGACGTCCAGTGGCAGACGCCACACCTGGCCAGCCTGGGTGTCCGGGAAGTCCCGCGCGACGAGTACCTCGCGATCCTGCCGACGGTCCTCAGCGCGCCCCTCCCGGCGTGCTGGGCCTGACGACCTCGACGACGTATGCCGTGTGGTCCGCCTCCGCACGTGCCTCGACGAAGCGGTGGCCGCGCATCCGGCACCACGCGGGGACGTCGTGTGCAGCCGCGGGATCCGTGGCGAGCACGGTGACGAGGCGGAGGCCGGCCCCGTCGCTCACGGCACGAGCGAGCCGGATCACGGGGAGTGGACAGCGCTCGCCCCGGGCGTCCACGACGGCCTCGTCACCGGGGTCACCGGCACCCCCGGCGTCACGAGCGCGGCCGCTCACAGGTCGCCGACCCGGAGCCGGTCGCGGACCCCCCGGACCGTCGGGGCGACGGCGGCGACGAAGGCCGCGACGTCGTCGGCGAGGCCGGGTGACACGGCCGGCAGGGGAAGGGTCACGCGCACGTTCCCGTGCGTCAGGACCCCCATTGCCGCCAGCACGTGGCTTGGCTCGAGCGTGCTCGACGTGCAGGCCGATCCGCTCGCGACCGCGAACCCCAGGGCGTCGAACGCCCCCACGACGGACTCCCCGTCGACGTAGAGGCTCGAGAAGGTGACGACGTGGGGGAGCCGGTCCTCGGGATCGCCGACGACCTCGGTGTCGGGGACGGCGGAGGCGGCGGCCCGGATGTCGTCCACGAGCTCGCGGACGACCCGGGCGTCCTCGCCTCGCGTCGTCGCCGTCTGCTGCCAGGCCTCGGCAGCAGCCAGCGCGAGCGGCACCCAGGGGAGGACGTCGGTGCGACCGTGCTCGATGTCCGCGCGCGCGGCGGGCCACTGCCACCGCACGCCTTCGCGCACGACGAGGACGCCGAGAGGCGGGCCCCCCCACGAGCGGGCGTCGCCGACGAGCACGTCCCAGTCCGGCGGCACGTCGTCGCGTCCCAGCGAGGCCATCGCGTCGACCACGAGGGGTATGCCGTGGGCGCCGGCYGCGTCCCGGGCCTCGGCGAGGGGCTGGCGGGTGCCGACCTCGCCGTTCGCGCTCTGGAGGACGGCCACGACGCTGCCCGGCACTGCCAGGGCCGCACGCCAGGCCTCGAGGTCGAGACGTCCCGTCCCGTCGACGCCGACCTCGGCGAGCAGCGACGGGTCGTCGGCGGCCGCCGCGCGGGCCCGGCCCGGCACGAGCACGGCGGAGTGCTCCAC
>NZ_JBFULD010000348.1:0-4228 GCF_056400505.1 Terrabacter sp. P5_B1 | reverse complement strand
GGACGGCGATGAGCCGGCCCGCAGTCGAGCCGCGGAGGGCGGCGAGGGCAGCGTCGACGGCGTCGGGCGTGTGGGCGAAGTCGACGACGCAGCGCGGGCCCTCCGGGCCACCGGCTGCGACGACCTCCATCCGACCCGGCACCTCGGGGGCGACGGACATCGCGGCCTCGACCTCGGACGGTGCGAGGCCGATGCGCAGGAGCGCCAGGGCGGCGAGCGCGGTGTTGGCGATGTTGAAGTGGCCCGGCAGGTGTGACACGAGCTGCAGCGCCCGACCTGTCGAGCGCTCGAGGAGCGTGAACGCACCGGCGTCGCCGACGTCGCCCTGGGCGGCCGCCTCGGCGACCCAGTCCGCGCCGTCCGCGCCATCCGCGCCATCCGCGCCGTCCCCGCCGCCTGCGCGATGGGTCGTCGTGGCGAGCGTGGTCGTCGGCACGGTCGCCTCGGCTGCGAGACGGCGACCCCAGACGTCGTCGACGCACACGACCGCCGTGCGCGACCGCTGCGGGGTGAACAGCGACGCCTTGGCCCCGAAGTAGTCGTCCATCGAGGCGTGGAAGTCGAGGTGGTCCTGGGAGAGGTTGGTGAAGAGCGCCACGTCGTAGACGACGCCGTCGACGCGGTGCAGGGCGAGGGCGTGGCTCGACACCTCCATGACGCACGCGTCGAGCCCCCGGTCGTGCATGAGGCCGAGCAGCGCGTGCAGGTCCGTCGCCTCCGGGGTCGTGCGCACCGACTCGACGCGCTCGTCGCCGATCCGCGTCTCGACGGTGCCGATCAGGCCGGTCCGCTGCCCATGGGCCCGCAGCGCTGACTCGACGAGGTAGGCGGTCGTCGTCTTCCCGTTGGTACCGGTGATGCCGATCATCGTCAGGCCCTGGGACGGGTGTCCGTAGACCTCGGCCGCGACCGCTCCGAGTACACCGCGCGGGTCGTCGGCAACGAGGACCGGGACGGCCGCTGGCACCTCTGCCAGCTCGGTCAGGCCGGCGTCGTCCGTGAGGACCGCGACCGCGCCTGCAGCCACGGCATCGGCGACGAAACGGGCTCCGTGCACGTTGAACCCGGGCAACGCGGCATACACGTCGCCGGGGGCCACGGCGCGGCTGTCGAGCGTCACGCCGGTGATCAACAGGTCGCCGGCGTCAGGCCCTGCCGTGCGCACGGGCGATCCGGTGCCGATCCGGGCCGTCAGGTCGCGCAGGAGCACGCCGGACGCGGCCGGTCGAAGGGGGGTAGGTGACACGTCATCCCAACTTACAGGCCATCCCGCTTCGCCCGTGCATCGCTGATGACCGTCGGGTCGTCCGACGACAGGGGCTTGTCGGCCCACACGTGGTAGTTCAGGGGCGACTTCGGGCTGGGCGGAGCGCCGGTGCGCTCGAGCAGGTAGGACATGACCTGGTTGAAGACGGGTCCGGCCAGGGCACCGCCGAACATGCCGGCGCTCGGCTTCTGGATGAAGACCGCGACGACGTACTTCGGGGCCTCGGCCGGCGCGAAACCGATGAAGGATGCCGTGAAGCCGTTGTAGCGCTTGAGCTTGTCGTCGTAGCGGTCGGCGGTTCCGGTCTTGCCGGCGACGCGGTAGCCCTTGATGCGGGCCGCGCTGGCGGTGCCGTCCTTGCCGGTGACCTCTTCCATCATCCGGGAGACCTTCACCGCGGTGTCCTCGCTCACGACGCGGAGGGGCGTCGTGGGCGCGGACGGGATGAGCGTGCCGCTGTCGTTGACGGTGCCCTCCACGAGGGACGGCGGGACGCGTACGCCCTTGTTGGCGATGGTCTGGAAGACCCCCGCCTGCTGGACGGCCGTGACGGAGTAGCCCTGACCGAAGAGGATCGTGTAGCGGCGCGTGGACACCCAGTCCTTCGCGCCGGCCAGCAGACCGGTCGACTCGCCGGGGAAGCCGACGGGCGTCTTCGAGCCGATGCCGAACTTGCGGTAGTAGCCCTCCATGACGGCGGGCGGGACCCGCTCTCCGATCATGATGGTGCCCATGTTGGACGACTTGGCGAGCACGCCCGTGGCCGTCATGTTCTCGACACCGTGCGGCTCGTTGTCCTTGAACGGGGTCCCTGCGCGAGGCAGCCGAGGCGGCACGATGACACCGGTGTCGGGGGTGATGACCTTCTGCTCGAGGGCCGCCGACATCGTCATGAGCTTGCCGGTCGAGCCGGGCTCGAAGGCGTCGTTGAAGGCGTAGTTGCCCAGCGCAGCCTGCTTGGCTGCGGCGAGGTCGTTGGGGTCGAACGTCGGGTAGCTGGCGGCCGCCCGGATCTTCCCGGTGGCCACCTCCATGACGACGGCCGTGCCCGACTCCGCGCCGACGGCGGTCACCTGCTTGGCGAGCGCGTTCTGGGCGTACCACTGCAGGTCGGCGTCGATCGTCAGCTTGACGTCACGGCCGTTGGCGACCGGGGTGTCGACGCGCTGGGATCCCGGGATGATGTAGCCGTCCCGGGCCCGCTCGGCGACGCTGACCCCGGGGGTCCCGCTCAGCTCCTTGTCGAGCATCTGCTCGATGCCGCCCGCGCCGCTCTGGTCACCCGGTCGGACGAAGCCGACGAGCTGGCCCAGGGCCATCGACGTGGGGTAGATCCGCTGGGCGGTGCGCTCGCCGGAGATGCCCGGGATGGCCAGGGCCCGGATCTCGCGGTAGATCGCCGGGTTGACCTCCTTCTTGATCACGACGTAGCGGGTGCCCGACCGGGTGAAGAGGGCGGTGAGGTCCGCCGGCGACATCTTGAGCAGGGGCGCGAGGTCGGCCGCGGCACGGGTGACGCCGACCTTGGTGCGCACGCCGTCGATCTTCACGGCGTACTCGGGAATGACCGTCGGGTCGGCCGCGATGGTGAAGCGCTCGACCGAGTCGGCGAGGACCTGACCGTTCGTGTCGAGGATCTGACCGCGCATGGCCGGCGTGACTGTCCTCACCGAACGCTTGAAGAGCGCGGCCTCCTGCGTCGCCGAGGCGTCGAAGGCCTGGATGCGCAGCAGCTGCCCGGCGAAGATCGTGAAGATGAAGAGGATGGCGACGAACATGACCCGCGCACGACGGCGCGGGTTGGCTCGTGAGAGCGTCAGCGGACGCCGCGGTCCCCGAGGTCCTCCAGGTCCTCCAGGTCCTCCAGGTCCTCGAGGTCCGACCGGGCCACGACCAGCGGCGGCCTGCTTCGGCGCCGGTCCGCGTCCCCGGGAGGGCGCCCCACCGGTCCGTGCAGGACCGGTCCGTACCGGGCCGTTGCGCGTGCTGGTGCGCGCGGGAGTCCCCTGCCGGGCCTGACCTGCTCGTGTCGTGCTTGCGGACGAGCTGCGGCGGATCTCTCGTGCGGGCGCAGGTCCCCGACCGGTCCGTCCTGGATCGGTCCCTCGGGTCTGCGTCACGAAGTCACCTCACCGTCGTCTGCTGGGCCTGCCCGCCACCGTTCGACGCGGCGCCGCCCGTGGCCTGCCCCGTCGACGCATCGGGTGTCGTACCCAGTGTGGGTGCTGCGGGGGTCGTGACGCCGGTACCGGGCACTGTCGGCGTGGCGGCCTGTGCCGGCGCGGACGAGGCGGACGAGGCGGCCGACGCAGCAGACGCGGCCGCGCCCAGCTGGGTGGCCGAGGACAGGACCTTCTTGACGGTGGCCGTGACCGCGGGCGGTGTTGGGCTGGTGACGATCGGGAAGGCGTTGTTCTGCGTGGCCGGCTCGGGCGCGCCCGAGACGGTGCCCTTGGACAGGTCGATGTAACCCCGCGTGTTCATGCGCACCATCCCGATCTCGGACGCACTGCGGGCGAGCGAACCGGTCGCCGATGCCCGGTCGATCTGCTCCTGGAGGTTGCCGGCCGTGTCGCTGAGGCGCGCCGACTCGCGCTGCAGGTCTCCGAGGGCGAGCGAGCCCTGGGCCAGGGCGGTGTTGAGCAGCAGCAGGGCGATGAGGCCCGCGATGAGCAGGGCGATGCACGTCGCGGCGAAGGTGCCGGTGCCGGTGCGGGTGATGCTGCTCGGGATGACCCGTAGTGGTGTCGGGGCTGGCCCGCGCCGCGGCGCGCGGAGCGGCCGGGCCGTGGCGGTCATCTGGCTCATCGGGTGGTTCCCTTCCTGGTCCTGCTGTCGGTGCTGCTGTCAGTGCTGCTGGCGGTGCTGGTGGCAGTGCTGCTGGCGGTGCTGCCGCGGGTGTCGCGGACACGCTCCGCGACGCGAAGGCGAGCCGACGCCGCCCGTGGGTTGGCCGTGACC
>NZ_JBFULD010000347.1:0-4239 GCF_056400505.1 Terrabacter sp. P5_B1 | reverse complement strand
GCGCGACGGTGTCCTACGACCCCAACGCCCGGCCGTCCCTGATGGGCCGACCGGAGCAGGCCCGCCGCCTCGTCGAGAGCTCCATCGCCCTCGCGGACGTCGTCAAGCTGAGCGACGAGGACGTCGAGTGGCTCTGTCCCGGCGAGGCGCTCGACGAGGTGCTGAGCAGGTGGGGAGCGCTCGGCCCGGCCGTCGTCGTCGTGACGCGCGGCGGTGCTGGCGCCGTCGTCCACGTCTCCCGCACCGGCGAGCAGCAGGCCTTGCCCGCGCCCAGCGTCGAGGTCGTCGACACCGTCGGCGCCGGCGACTCCTTCATGGCCGGCCTCGTCTCCGGCCTGCTCGACGCAGGACTGCTCGCCGGCCCTGAGGGGAGGAGGCGGCTTCGCGCCGCGGACCTCGCCCTCCTGGTTCCCGCCGTGGAGCGCGCGCTGCGCGCCGGGGCGCTCACGGTCGGACGCGCCGGGGCCTACGCCCCGACGCGCGCCGTTCTCACGTAGTAAGTTCGACCCTCTGGTCACACCCCTTTCACAGGCGGCACACGCACGGCCCGCCGGTTCCCCTCCCGGCTGCTGTGGCCGAGCACGATGGTCGAACGCAGGTACCGGGTAGGTCACGGCCACCCGAATCACTGGACCGACCTGCGACGACGCGGTAGGAATGACTTGGTTCACGTGACGCAGGTCACGTTGATCTGGTGGGGATCGACGCACAACTCAACGACGAGGAGCGACCATGAGCGGAATTCCCAGACGGGCACTGCAGGCGGGCGGGGTGGTCGCCGCGGCAGCCCTGGTGCTGGGCGGCTGCCTGCAGAACCCCAACGCCTCCGGCGGTGGCGGCGCTGGCGGCGGGGCCGGTGGCTTCATCGACAGCGGCACGGCCGACGGTGACAAGGTCGTCACCATCCTCGGCGCGTTCCCTGGCGCCGAGGAGAAGAACTTCAACGCCTCGCTCGCGGACTTCGAGAAGTCGACTGGGATCGATATCAAGTACACCCCCGACGCGGACTTCACGACGACCATCAAGCAGAAGGTCAGCGCGGGCGACTCCCCCGACATCGGCCTCTTCCCCCAGCCCGGCGGAGTCACCGAGTTCGCGGCTCAGAAGAAGATCTGGCCGGTCGACACCTACCTCGACTACGACCAGCTCCAGAGCACCCTGCTCCCCGGCTTCCTCGACGCCGGCCGTTACAAGGGGCGGGTCTACGCCGCGCCGATGCGCAACGCGGTCAAGAGCATCGTGTGGTACCCCAAGGCCGCCTACGAGAAGGGCGGCTACAACACCGCGCCCCAGACGATCCAGCAGCTGCGGACCGGCGTCGCCGACAAGATCGCCGCCACCGGCATCACCCCGTGGTGCATCGGCTGGGCGTCCGACCAGGCCACCGGCTGGGTCGGCACCGACTGGGTCGAGGAGCTCATGCTGCGCATGTGGGGCCCCGACGTCTACGACCAGTGGACCTCGCACCGCATCCCCTTCAACGACCCGCGCGTCGTCAAGGCGCTCGACGAGGCCGCCAAGTTCAACAAGGACCCCAAGATGGTCCTCGGTGGCACCAAGGGCGTCCTGAACACGAAGTTCGGCGATGCCATGACACCGGCCTTCGCCAACCCACCCAAGTGCCTGCTGCACCGGCAGGGCAACTTCGCGACGAACTTCTACCCGAAGAACGTCCAGGCGGACCTCGACAACCAGGTCGGCATCTACGCCTTCCCCCGCTTCGAGGGTGGCTACAACGGCTCGGCGATCCTGGGTGGCGGTGACCTCGCGGCTCTCTTCAACGGCACCGACCCCGACGCCAAGAAGGTCATGGCGTTCCTGACCTCCGACAAGTTCGGCGGCCCGTGGGCCAAGGCCGGCGGCTGGCTCTCGCCGCACAAGACCTTCGATGTCAAGAACTACCCCGACGAGACGACCAGGAAGATCGCGGACATCGCCAACAAGGCCAGCGTCCTGCGGTTCGACGGATCCGACCTGATGCCCAAGTCCATCGGTTCGGACGTCTTCTGGAAGGAAATGGTCAAGTGGGAGAACGGTCAGTCGTCGCAACAGACGGCTGACAACATCGAAGCCGCCTGGCCGAAGTCATGACCGCCCAGACCAGCGCGGCAGCGCCGCGCCAGAAGCTGCGGCGCGAGGACCCGGGGGSCGCACTCCGAGCCAACCCGGGCAGGATGGTTCTCGGCATCGTCGGCATGGTCGGCATCGTCTGGGTCCTGGCCAACCTCTTCCTCGCCTTCGCCTACTACCCCGAGAAGTTCGGGAGCAAGATCGTCATCGGCATCCTCGCGGTCATCGTGGGAGTGGGCGGCGCCGCGCTCCTCTTCTACTTCCTCAACATGTTCGTCGAAGGCCTGCCGCGACGACTGTCCGAGGGCGTCATCCCCTACGCGTTCATCCTGCCCGGTCTCTTCTTCGTCGCGCTGATGCTGGTCTACCCGACGTTCCAGACGATCAACTACTCGTTCGCGAACGCCGACAGCACCGCCTACGTCGGGCTGCAGAACTACAAGACGATCTTCAGCAGCCAAGAGTTCTGGCAGTCGATCATCAACAACATCCTGTGGCTGCTCATCGTGCCTGCTTTCGTCGTCGCGTTCGGCGTCGTCGTCGCCGTGCTCGCCGACAAGCTGTCGGCCACCGGCGAGAAGGTCTCCAAGAGCCTGATCTTCCTGCCGATGGCCATCTCGGCCGTCAGCGCCTCGGCGATCTGGCTGCTCGTCTACGCCTACAACAACCCCGGTCAGGCCCAGACCGGCCTGCTCAACGCGATCTGGGTCGCGTTCGGTGGCCAACCGCAGACGTGGCTCGCCATCGACACGGCCCACCTCAACTCGATCCTGCTCATGGTCATCCTGATCTGGCTGCAGGCCGGCTTCGCCATGGTGCTGCTCAGCTCGGCGATCAAGGGCGTCCCCGAGGACACCCTCGAGGCGGCTCGCATCGACGGCGCGAGCGAGGTCCAGATCTTCTGGCGGGTCGTCATCCCGCAGATCCGGGGCACGATCATCACGGTCTTCGTGACGGTCTTCATCACGGTGCTCAAGGTCTTCGACATCGTCTACGTCACGACCAACGGCGCCTACAACACCAACGTCATCGCGAACCTCTTCTTCAACAAGCTGTTCGCCCAGGGCGAGGCGGGCCAGGCGACGGCCATCGTCGTCGTCCTGCTCCTCGCGGTGATCCCGCTCATCTGGTACCAGATCAAGCACTTCCGCGACGAGGAGGCCAACTGATGAGCCGCGCACTGATGAAGGACGGTCGCCCGCGCAGCACGTTCTCGATCGTCACCATGACGGTCCTCACGATCCTGTGGACCATACCGACACTCGGTCTGTTCATCGACTCGTTCCGCAGCCGTGACGACGCGACCACCTCTGGCTGGTGGACGGCGCTGGTCCACCCGTTCAGCACCAACTGGACGACGAGCAACTACGTGGGGGCGTGGACGGGCCAGGACCTCAAGACCGGGTTCATCAACAGCCTCGTCGTGGCCATCCCGGCCACGATCATCCCGATCATGTTCGCGGCCTTCGCCGCCTACGCGTTCACCTTCATGGAGTTCCCGTTCAAGGAGTTCTTCTTCCTGCTCATCATCGCCGTCATGGTGGTCCCCATTCAGGTGGCCTTCCAGCCGATGCTCAACATCCTCGGCCCGCGCGGTCTCGGCATCTCCGGGCAGTACATCGCGGTCTGGTTGCTGCACACCGGGTTCGGCATGCCTCTGTGCATCTACGTCCTGCGCAACTACATGAGCACGCTGCCGCGCAGCGTCGTCGAGTCGGCCAAGATCGACGGGTGCAGCCACTTCCAGACGTTCTGGCGTCTGGTCGGGCCCATGTCGGTCCCGGCCATCGCGGCTTTCGCGACGCTGCAGTTCCTCTGGGTCTGGAACGACCTGCTGATCGCCAAGCTCTTCCTCTCGAGCGAGAACACGACGGTCATCGTCAGGCTGCAGCAGCTGCTGGGCACGCAGGGCCAGGGCGCGGAGCTCCTCACCGCGGGTGCGTTCATCACGATCATCGTCCCGATGATCGTGTTCGTGACGCTCCAGCGCTTCATGATCCGCGGCATGACCTCCGGCGCGGTCAAGGGCTGACCGCCCGTCGCCAGCACCCACGTCAGTCCCCTTCCAGCCGTTCACTAGGCTGGGAGGGGACTTTCGTGTGCCGGGTGCCACCCGGCATACGCCAGTGCGGTGGGTGCCCCCGCCCACCACGGAACGCAAGGAGCACG
>NZ_JBFULD010000346.1:0-4260 GCF_056400505.1 Terrabacter sp. P5_B1 | reverse complement strand
CCACTCGCGCGGCCGCGCCGGAGACGGCGAGCGAGCTCGCGACGAGGTCCTGGACCGGCCCGTCGTGCAGGTCGGCGGCGATGCGGCGTCGCTCCCGGTCCGAGGCGTCGACGGCCCGGCGGAGCAGGTCCTCGCGCTGCGCCCGGGCGGAGTCGAGTCGCTCGAGCAGTCGCCACACGACGGGGGCGAGGAGCGCCAGCAGGAGCAGGAGGCTGGTCGTGAGGACCCCTGCGAGTCCGCGCCACAGGTCGAAGGCGCGACTCTGCACGGGGRCGTAGTCGCCGTAGACCTCGAAGAGCAGCTCGGACCCCGAGGGCGTCCAGACGGGGCGGTAGACCTCGAGCAGCTTGCCGCCGTAGCGCTCGAACTCGTTCTCCGACCGGTCGAGGTCCGAGACCTCGGCCCGGGTCTGGGGTGAGGAGAGGGCTTCGCGCTGGTCGTCGGCGAGGGTGAAGCGCTGGCCCACGAGCCGACCGTCGTCGGCGTAGACGACGGTGCCGTCGGGCCGCCACAGCTTGACCCGGACGATGCCCGCAGGCAGCACYCGCTCACGGACGACCCGGTCGAAGGCGGCCACCGCGGCAGGGGCCCCGTCGACGAGGCCGTCCTGCAGCGCGGGCTGGACGACGGTCAGGGCGAGCAGGTTGGTGGTGTGGGCGGCGTCGTTGACGGCCTCGCGCTCGGCCAGGCGGCTCGCGGCCCACGAGGCGCCGACCAGGACGAGGAGCAGGACCACTGCGGCGGTCGCACCGAGCTGCAGCAGCATCCGGCGGCGCGTCGGCAGGCGACTGTCCCTCGGGGGAGCGGGGCCGTCGGCGAGGGTCGTCCAGGGCGGACCGGTGGTGTCCGGGCGCGCCGCCGCACCGCCCGACCCGGGAGGGGTGGTCGGGCGGGCGGGCTCGGCGGTTGCCGGTCGCATGTCGGTCAGTGGTCGTCACCCCCACGGTCGTCCGAGCCGTGGCGGCCGGACGAGTCGGAGGACGAGTCGGACGACGAGTGGGACGACGAGTGGGACGACGAGTGGGACGACGTCGGCGAGACCGAGTCGTCGGACCCGTGGCGGGACGCACTGGATCCGCTGGATCGGTCGCCGCCGTGGTCGTCGCCCGGCTCGGCCGTACGCGTACCGCTGGGGCGGTCACCCCCGTGGTCGTCGCCCGGCTCGGCCGTACGCGTGCCGCTGGGGCGGTCACCGCCGTGGTCGTCGCCCGGCTCGGCCGTATGCGTGCCGCTGGGGCGGTCACCCCCGTGGTCGTCGCCCGGCTCGGCCGTATGCGTGCCGCTGGGGCGGTCGCCGCCGTGGTCGTCCACGGGTGGGAGCACCTGGGCGGAGGGCGGCACCGGGGTCGGCACCGACTCCGCGAAGGAGCTGTTGCCGACCAGCCCGAGGGTTGCCGGCATGAGGGCGGCTGCCGCCGCCACTGCGATCGCAAGTCGTCGCATCGTGATCACGTCTCCTCTCCAGCTCGCCCGGTCAGCCGGCGAAGGTCAGTGCACCACGGCAGGTGGCGCCGGTGGCGGCATTCGTGGCAGTTGCCGTGAACCGGTCGCTGCCGGCTCGGTCGGCGACGACCCGACGGACCGCGAACGAGCCGCTGGAGGCGGCCGTGATGAACGTCCCGCTCGTGACGACGACGCCGTTGTCGGCGAGGTTCACCGGCCGGGGCTGTCCGGCGCCGTTCCTGTCGAGCTCGTGCTCGAGCTGGAGGGCTCGGTCGTCGGCCCTGACCTTGGGCTTCCGGGCACCGGTGCCGGACGTCGCGCGCGACAGCGCTTCGGCTCCCGTCGTGAAGGTTCTGCGTGCATTCATGGTGGCCTCCTCGGCTCCCGCCGGCACCTCCGGCGGGTCAGCATCTGCTGCACCGCTCACGCTGCCCGTCGCGGTGGGCGGTCCACCATCGGGCTTTGGTACTAGTACCTCCCCGGCCCAGTCGGCCAGGCCGGCCCGCTTCTTCGTGCCGGTGCGATGGAGCGCCTGCAGCTCCTCGAGCGGCCACTCGCTCCCCGCTCCCCGAAGAGCTCTCGCGTGATCGAGGCGTGGACCGGGTGGCGAGCGAAGGTCCGAGGCGCGCCACGCGGCATACCCGAGCGGGCACGGACGTTGAAGGGACGTAAGACGATCCCGGCAGCAAGGATGTGACACTGGCATGGTGTTCGGATTCGGTAGGAAGTCCCAGATGCCCAGCCGCGAGGAGGCCCTCTCGGGCCGCGCGGAACGACCGTTCGCCGTGAGCCCCACCCACGTCGTGCTCGGCACCCCGCTCGAGGGCCCGTGGCCCGACGGCTCGGAGGTGCTCTACGTCGCGATGGGCTGCTTCTGGGGAGTGGAGCGGATCTTCTGGAAGCAGGACGGGGTCGTCTCGACCGCGGCCGGCTACATGGGTGGCTACACGCCCAACCCGACCTACGAGGAGACCTGCACCGGCCTCACCGGCCACGCCGAGACGGTGCGCGTCGTCTACGACCCCACGCGCACCTCGCCCGAACTGCTGCTCAAGGCGTTCTGGGAGAACCACGACCCGACGACCGCCAACCGGCAGGGCAACGACGTCGGCACCGCCTACCGTTCGGCCATCTACTGGACGACCGAGGGGCAGCGACGTGCCGCCGAGGCGACGCGGGAGGCGTTCCAGAAGGTCCTGGACGACAACGGCTACGGGCAGATCTCGACGGAGATCCGCTCGGCTGACGACGCAGGCCCCTTCTACCTCGCCGAGGACTACCACCAGGGCTACCTCCACAAGAACCCTGGGGGCTACTGCAACCACGGGCCCAACGGCATGACGTGCCCGGTCGGCATCGTGCGCCAGGACCAGCTGCCCGCGCAGCAGGACATCGCGCCGCCCGCCTGACCCCGCTCGCTCCGGCGCACGGTTCGTCGCCGCGGTGGGTGAGGCGGGGGACGCGCACGGCCTCGACACGGCGTGCTCGGCGACCATCGCCCCGGTCTGGGCCGCCCTGCTGTCCGGGAGCCCCGAGTCCTACGGACGTGGGTCCTTCAGGGACGAGGTCCGGGACGCCACGTGACGGGTGCCGAACCTGTGGTTCGGTGACGCCGACGAGGACGGCAACAGAGGGGCCCTGTGCGTCGATGTGTCTGCCGCGAAGAAGGACTGAAACGCCACGCGGTTTGCCTGCGTCGCGAACCCGGGCGTCGTCGATGCCGAGGCGTACCTCGTCGTCATGACGTTCGTCGATGTCGACGCCCAGCAAGCTGAGAGCCCCGACTGACGGCCGCGTAGCCCAACGCCGGCCATCGCGGTGGCAGGATGCCGCCATGGCCGACAAGAGCTTCCACCTCAGCCGCGAGACGACCATCGCCGCTCCCCCGGAGCGGGTGCACGCTCTCGTCAACGACTTCCACGAGTGGCAGGCGTGGTCGCCGTGGGAGGGCATCGACCCGGCGATGGAGCGCACCTTCGCCGGCTCGCCCACCGGCGTCGGGGCCATCTATGCCTGGCGCGGCAACAGCAAGGCCGGCGAGGGCCGCATGGAGATCCTCGAGTCGGAGCCGCAGCACGTCGCGGTCGACCTGCTCTTCGCCGCGCCGATGAAGGCGCACAACCGTGTCGACTTCACGTTGACACCTGCCGGTGACGGCACCCATGTCGAGTGGGCCATGACCGGCCCCCAGAACGCCGTCATGCGCCTCATGAGCAAGGTCTGGTCGATGGAGAGGCTCCTCGGTCCCGACTTCGAGAAGGGGCTCGCCCAGCTGAAGCGCACCGCCGAGAACGCATGAGCCCGTTGGTCATCCGGCCCGCGACCCGTCACGACGTGGCGGCGATCGTGGCCCTGCTCGCCGACGACCCGCTGGGCGCGGCACGGGAGGACCTGGACGACTCCGCGACGTACGACGCGGCATACGACCGGGTCGTGGCCGATCGAGGACAGCACCTCGTCGTCGCCGAACGCGACGGGACGGTCGTCGGGACCCTCCAGCTCAGCATCATCCCCGGACTGTCCCGGCGCGGCGCCACGCGCTCCATCATCGAGGGTGTCCGCATCGCCCGGGACGAACGCGGGTCGGGCCTCGGGACCGAGCTCGTCACGTGGGCCGTCGACGAGTCACGGCGGCTCGGTTGCACCCTCGTGCAGCTGACGAGCGACGCGAGCCGCACCGACGCGCGGCGCTTCTACGAGCGGCTCGGCTTCACGGCCTCGCACGTCGGCTTCAAGCTGCAGCTCGGCGACTGACCCCGCGGGCGCTCCCACGGGGTCGGTCGCTGCCGTCCCACCGCCGATCAGAAGATCCGGACC
>NZ_JBFULD010000345.1:0-4284 GCF_056400505.1 Terrabacter sp. P5_B1 | reverse complement strand
GTCCGACCCTCTCGGAGCCGCTGCGCACCGGCAAGGCCGGGCGCCTGCTCAAGGCCAGTCGCGCCCTGACGATCGGCGGGGCCATCGGCGCCGTCGCCCTCGGGGGCAACCGGGTCACCGCAGCACTGAGCGGGGCGGCCCTCATGGCTGCCTCGGTGTGCACCCGCTTCGGCGTCTTCGAGGCCGGCATGGTCTCGGCGATCGACCCGAAGTACACCGTCGAGCCGCAGCGAGAGCGGCTGGAGAAGCGCCGGGCCGCCGGCGTCGTCGACGACTCCATCACCACGGCGCGCTGACGCGCCGGACCACCAGACCAGAAGGGGAGCCCCATGAGTACCAGTGCGGTTCGGAACGACAGCACCGCCTCACCGGGCGGCAACCGGTGGCTCATCCTCGTGGCGGGAGTGCTCGTGCAGCTCGCCATCGGCGCCGTCTACGCGTGGAGCGTCTTCGCCAAGGCCATCCAGAGCCACGACGCCTTCGGCTGGTCCAAGGCGCAGGCCTCCGTGCCGTTCGAGGTCGCCATCGGCATGATCTTCGTCGGCAGCTACATCGGCGGACGCATCCAGGACCGCCGCGGCCCGCGGACCGTCGCCCTCACCGGCGGCATCATCTACAGCCTCGGCGTCATCCTCGCCTCGTTCGCCGACAAGGACCAGTTCTGGCTGCTCATCCTCGGCTACGGCATCCTCGGCGGCTTCGGCCTCGGCATGGCCTACATCGTGCCGATCGCCATGCTGCAGAAATGGTTCCCCGACAAGCCGGGCCTCATCACCGGCATCGCTGTCGCCGGCTTCGGCTTCGGCGCGGTCATCACCGCGCCCCTCGGCCAGCGGCTCATCGCCGCTGACCCGTCGATGCCGACCAAGGCGTTCCTGCCGCTCGGCATCGGCTACCTCGTCGCGGTGGTCATCGGCGCGAGCCTCTTCCGCAACCCGCCGGCCGGCTACGTCCCCCCGGGCATGGAGGCTCCCGCTGCGGGGCACAGTGCCGCCGCGCACACCAAGGACCCGGTCCCCGACGTCGACTTCACGGCCGAGGAAGCCCTGCGCACCCCGCAGTGGTACCTCCTGACCGCCATCCTCACCCTCAGCGTGACGGCCGGCATCTCGCTCATCTCCGTCGCCGCCGGCAGCGCGAGCGACGTGGCCGGCTACTCCGCCGCGGCGGCCGCCAGTCTCGTCGGCGTGCTGGGCCTGTTCAACGGCGGTGGTCGCATCCTCTGGGGCTGGCTCTCGGACCGGATCGGCAAGATGCCCGCGTTCATGGGGATCCTCGGCATCCAGGGTGTCTGCCTGCTGCTCATCCCGCACGTCGCGTCGCCGATCCTCTTCGCCATCCTCGCCGCGCTCGTCTACACCTGCTACGGCGGCGCCTTCGGCACGATGCCGTCGACGGCCGGTCGCTTCTTCGGCGTCCGCAACGCGGGGGCGATCTACGGCCTCATGCTGATCGGCTGGAGCATCGGCGGCATCGTCGGGCCGCTGCTCATCTCCTCGCTCATCGGTGAGCAGAAGGCCTACACGCTCGGCTTCACCGTCGTCGGCATCATCGCCCTCGTCGGCATGGCGCTGCCCATGCTGACGAMGAAGCCGGCCCCCCGGACGGGCACCCCGTCCGCCTCCGCCGCGACCCCCGGGGCCACCGCCGAGCGGCGCCGCTGACCGCTGGGGTCACTCACGGACGTCGGGCGGCCCCTCGGACAGGGGCAGCCCGTCGTCCAGCCACCCCTCGACCCCACCCACGACGTCGGTGGCCCGGGTCAGCCCCAACCGCCGCAGCGAGTCGGCCGCCAGGGAGCTGCTGTAGCCCTGGCGGCAGATGACGATGACGTGCAGGTCGAGGTCGGTGGCCTCCGGGATACGGGCCGGGCTCCTGGGGTCGAGCCGCCACTCGAGCACCGTGCGGTCGATGACGAGCGCGCCCGGCAGGTCTCCCTGCCGGGCGCGCTGCGTCTCGGTGCGGGTGTCGACGAGCAGAGCTCCTCGCGCCTGAGCGTCCCGGGCCTGCTCCGGCGTGAGCCGCCGCATGCCGACCCGGGCCTGCTCGAGCAGGTCGTCCAGACGGCTCATCGCACCAGCATGACGTGCTCGCCGCGGGGCAGCAGCTCGCCGATGACGGTGCCGCCCGGGATCTCGCCGGCGACGAGCAGGCCGCCGCTCGTCTGGGCGTCGGCCAGCAGGAGGAGCTCGTCGAGGTCGACGGAGGCGTCGAGGTGGGGGCGCACCCAGTCGAGGTTGCGCCGGCTGCCTCCGGGGACGAAGCCGTCGGCCAGCGACGCGCGTGCCCCGTCGAGGTAGGGCACCGCGGCGGCGTAGACGACGGCCGTCACGCCCGACGCGCGCGCCATCTTGTAGAGGTGCCCGAGCAGGCCGAAGCCCGTCACGTCGGTGGCCGCCTCCACGCCGTGCGCCAGGGCGTCGCGGCTCGCGACGTCGTTGAGCGCGGCCATGGTCGCGACCGCCTCTGGGAAGACCTCGCCCGTCGACTTGTGCCGGTTGTTGAGCACCCCCACACCCAGCGGCTTGGTGAGGCTGAGGGGCAGGCCCGCCCGGGCGGCGTCGTTGCGCAGCAAGCGGTTCGGGTCGGCCACGCCGGTGACGGCCATGCCGTACTTCGGCTCGGGGTCGTCGATGCTGTGGCCGCCGGCCACCGGGCAGCCGGCGAGACGCGCGACGTCGAGGCCGCCGCGCAGGACCTCGGCGGCCAGCTCGGGAGGAAGGACGTCGCGGGGCCAGCCGAGGAGGTTGACGGCCAGGACAGGTCGCCCGCCCATGGCATAGATGTCGGAGAGCGCGTTCGCTGCCGCGATGCGGCCCCAGTCGTAGGCGTCGTCGACGACCGGTGTGAAGAAGTCGGCCGTCGCCAGCACCGCGAGGCCGTCGGCGATCCGGACGGCGGCCGCATCGTCGCCGTCGTCGAGTCCGACGAGCAGGTCGGCGTCCGCCACCCCGGTGAGCCCGCGAACCATGTCCTCGAGCTCGCCGGGCGGGATCTTGCACGCACAGCCGCCGCCGTGCGCGAACTGGGTCAGTCGCACTCTGTCCACGCCAGCAGTCATACCCCACCCTCGACGGCGTATGCCGTCCGGCCCCCTGAGCCTGCCGAGCGGGCGATGGGTACGGTGGGCGTGGAGGTGTCCGGRCACCTGGTGGTCCCCCCGGTCTTCAACACCGGTGAGGCCGAGCATCTCGGCCTGGCGGGTTCGATTCCCGTCCACCTCCGCCAAATCTCTGCGGGAGAGGAAGTCGGTGTGGCGCAGGCAGATCCGCGGCGGACGGTCCCCCGCACCGACGTGCTGATGGCGCACCCGGACCTCGTCGCGGCCACCACCCGGCACGGTGCCGCGACGGTCAAGGCCGCGGTGCACTCCGCCCAGGCGCTCGCCCGCACGGGTGAGATCGCCCCGGACGACGTCGTGGCAGCGGCGCGCGCGGCTCTCCCGGCCCGGAGCACCACCCTCCGGCCGCTCCTCAACGCCACCGGAGTCGTCGTGCACACCAACATCGGTCGGGCACCGCTGTCGGACGCCGCGGTCGACGCGGTCGTGGCGGCTGCGGCATACGTCGACGTCGAGTACGACACCGTCACGGGGGCGCGGGCCCGGCGCGGTCGGGGAACGCTCGAGGCGCTCCGCGCGGCCGTGCCGGCTGCGGGCGACGCCCTCGTCGTCAACAACGGCGCGGCTGCGCTCGTCCTCGCCACGACCGCCCTGGCATCGGACCGGGAGGTGCTCGTGAGCCGCGGCGAGATGGTCGAGATCGGGGACGGCTTCCGGCTGCCCGACCTCATCGCCTCCACGGGCGCTCGCCTGCGCGAGGTGGGCACGACGAACCGCACCCGACTCGCCGACTACGCCGCGGCGCTCGGGCCCGACACCGGCTGCATCCTCAAGGTCCACCCGAGCAACTTCCGCGTCGAGGGCTTCACGAGCGCCGCGTCCGTCCGGGAGCTCGCGACGCTGGGCGTGCCCCTCGTCGTCGACATCGGGAGCGGGTTGCTGCGCGCCGACCCGATGCTCCCCGACGAGCCTGACGCCACGACGGCGCTCGCCGACGGTGCGACCCTGGTCACGGCCAGCGGCGACAAGCTGCTCGGCGGACCACAGGCCGGACTGGTCCTCGGCGATGGAGCCACGGTCGAACGACTGCGACGCCATCCCCTCGCTCGTGCGCTGCGCGTCGACAAGCTCACGCTCGCGGCTCTCGAGGCGACCCTGCGTGGGCCGGTCCCGCCGGTCACCGACTACCTCCACGTCGACCTCGACCGGCTCCTGGCCCGCAC
>NZ_JBFULD010000344.1:0-4285 GCF_056400505.1 Terrabacter sp. P5_B1 | reverse complement strand
CACAAGGAGTGACTGACATGAAGAGCATGAAGACCCGTACCGGCCTCGTCGCCCTCGCCATCGCCCTGCCGCTGAGCCTCGCGGCCTGCAGCAGCTCCAGCAACGCCGCGCCCTCAGGTGGCAGCACGCCCGCCGCCAGCACCCCCGCCGACACCATGTCGAGCACCCCGTCCGACACGATGAGCTCGTCGGCCTCGATGGATGCCGCGTCCGCCGTCTTCGGCCCGGGTTGCCAGGCGGTGCCGAAGGACGGCAAGGGCTCGTTCAACGGCATGGCCACCGACCCCGTCGCGAGCGCCGCGAGCAACAACCCCCTGCTCTCGACGCTCGTCACCGCCGTCAAGGCCGCCGGCCTCGTCGACACCCTCAACTCGGCTCCGGAGATCACCGTCTTCGCACCCGTCAACGACGCGTTCGCCAAGATCCCGGCCGCCGACCTCAAGAAGGTCCTGGCCGACAAGCCGACCCTCACGAAGATCCTCACGAACCACGTCGTGGCCGGCAAGCTCTCGCCGGACCAGCTCGCGGGCGACCACAAGACGCTCGCCGGCACCACGATCACGGTCAAGGGCTCGGGAGAGAACTTCACCGTCGGCAAGGCCGACGCCAAGGTCATCTGCGGCAACGTCCCGACCGCCAACGCCACGGTGTACATCATCGACGGCGTCCTGATGCCCTGATCGTCCGCCCACCGGCTGACGCAGAGCACGACGACGGGCGACACAATGGACCCCATGTCACGGTTCTCCGTGGTTCCCTCCGGCGATGACTCGCCGGAGGGAACCGCCCACCCCTCCCCGCTGGAGCAGCTGCTCCGCAGAGCGGCGACCGGCGACGAGACGGCGTTCGCAGAGCTCTACGATGCGGTCTCCTCCCGGCTCTTCGGTCTCGTCCGTCGGGTCGTGCGCGACCCCGCCCAGTCCGAGGAGGTGACCCAGGAGGTCTTCCTCGAGATCTGGCGGCACAGCGCGCGCTTCGACCCGAGCAAGGGTGGGGCGATGTCGTGGATGCTCACGATCGCCCACCGCAAGGCCGTCGACCGGGTCCGGTCGGCGGAGGCGGCCCGCAACCGCGACGAGGGTTACGGCGCCAGCAACCAGGACGTCACCCACGACTCCACAGCGGAGGCCGTCGTCGAACGGCTCGATGCGGAGCGCGTTCATCGGGCGTTGGACACGCTCACCCCGGTCCAGCGGCAGGCCCTCGAGCTGGCCTACCTCTCGGGATACACCCACACGGAGGTGGCCACCATGCTCGACCTGCCACTCGGGACCGCCAAGACACGCATCCGTGATGGACTCATCAGACTACGAGACACGCTGGGGGTGACGCTGTGAACGAGGACATCCACGCGCTCTCCGGCGCGTATGCCGTCGACGCCCTCGACGACGTCGAGCGGGCGCGGTTCGAGCGCCACCTCGCCGGCTGCTCCACCTGCCGGGCCGAGGTCGAGAGCCTCATCGCCGCAGCGTCCGAGCTGTCGGTGCTGACCGAGGTCACCCCGCCGGCCTCGCTCCGGGCCAAGGTCCTGTCCGAGATCGCGACCGTCCGTCCGCTGCCGCCCGTCGAGACCACCGAACGGGCCGAGGACAGCGCGTCCGACGAGCTCGCGGACCGACGCCGGTCCCGGTCCACCCGGAGTCTCTCCCGCGGCTGGCGCGTCGTCGTCGCGGCTGCCACGGTGGCCGTGCTCGCCATCGGCGGCTTCACGGTTTGGCGCCAGATCGACAAGGACCCGCAGCGGGCCATCGCCGACCAGGTGCTCGCGGCGCCCGACGCGACGCGCTACGCCAAGCAGCTGCCCGACGGGGCCACCGCGACGGTCGTACGGTCCCCGTCCCTGGAGAAGGCCGTGCTCGTCACCTCCGGCATGTCCCAGCCACCCGCGGGCAAGGTCTTCCAGCTGTGGCTCGAGGACGCCACGGGGCACATGACCTCGGCCGGCCTCATGCCGGACGGTGGTGACCAGGTGCTCGTGCTGGCCGGCGACGCGACGCACTCGAAGGCCGCCGGTGTCACGGTCGAGCCCCCCGGAGGCTCCGACCAGCCGACGTCCGCGCCGGTGGCCCTGATCCCCTTCGCCTGACACGCCGCGGCCCGCTCCTCTGCTGACCCCGGGGTCGCGCGAGCCCGAACGCCTGACGGGCCCGTCGCGACCCCTCGGTCGACCGAGCTTCAGCGGGACTGCCGTCCCGCGGCGTCGGCCCAGATGTCGAGGGGCACCGAGCGGATGCTGCGGCCGTCGAGGTCGAGCTCGCGACCCATCCGCTTGATCGACCGCAGGACCATCGACCGGTCGTGGACCGTCATCTGCGGCACCTCGGCGGCCAGCCGCGCCTCGACGTGCGAGAGCTCGTGCAGCGAGTGCGTCGTGAGCGCGAGCATGAGGTTCGGCTGTCCGCCCGAGATGCGCCAGCAGACCCGGATGCCCGGCACCCTCCGCAGCGCCATGGCCACGGCGTCGATGTCGCCGGCGTCGGCAGAGGCCCACAGCCAGCTGATGACGGGCCACCCCGAGTCGGGCAGCGCCATGTCGCAGCGCAGCACGACCCGGCCGTTGCCGACGAGGTCGGCCAGGCGCCGCCGTACCGTGCTCTCGCTGAGTCCGGCTCGTCCGGCCATGGTGGCGACGGGCAGGCGTCCATCCTCACCCAGGAGCAGGATCAGCTGGCGGTCGACGGCGTCGTAGCCCCGGGCGAGGTCCGTCTGCTCGGACGTGAGTCCGTCGAGGCGTGGTTGCGCACGCAGCATGACGGCCTGCTGCGAGGGGTCGAGCACGTGCAGCTGCCAGTGGTCACCCATCGAGTAGACCTTGGTCACGGCGTGGCTGCTCGTGGCGACGACCCCAGGGATGGTGCCCACCGACTCGAGGAGGAAGCGGGACAGGAAGGCGAGGTCGCGCACCTCCACGAGGATCGTCAGCGACCGGGGCCCGCTCGTGTGCTCGACGCTGAGCACGTGCGGCAGCTCGGTGACGCGCTGGGCGATGGCCAGGGTCTGGGCGGCGCTGCAGCTCAGCTCGACCACGGCGAGGCACGACTCGGGGCGCCCTTGTCCCGTCGCCCGGCCGGACACCCAGGCGATGCCGGCCGAGGACATCCGCTGCCACCGACGGGCGACCGTCACGGGATCGATGTCGAGCGCCTCGCCGACGAGGGTCCACGAGGCGCGGGGTTGCAGCTGGAGGCAGTTGACGATCGCCAGGTCGAGCTCATCGGCCAGCGCGGCGGAATCCTGCGTCATCTCACGCCTCGTCGCGTCATCCTGCGCGGAGCGGCTCCTTCGTGCCATGACTGCCATCCTCGGTCACCGGTGCAGGTACCTCAAGCCCCTGTCCGCAGACCTCGACCCAGGAGTTCCCGCATGTCACCCGAAGCCGCCACCCGTGAGACCACCCGGCCGGCCAGCCTCGACTGGACCACGCGACTGCTGCAGGTCGACACGACGAGCCGCGAGAGCAACCTGCCGCTCATCGACCTCGTCGCGGCGGAGCTCGAGGCCCACGGCGTGGAGCCCGTCCTCGTGCGCAACGACGACGGCACCAAGGCCAACCTGCTGGCCACCTTCCCGGCCGCGGACGGCACGACGACCGGCGGGATCGTCCTGTCGGGCCACACCGACGTCGTGCCTGTCGACGGGCAGGAGTGGTCGAGCGAACCGTTCGTCCCCGAGATCCGCGACGGTCGGCTCTACGGCCGCGGCACGTGCGACATGAAGGCCTTCATCGGCTCCGTCATGACCACCGTGCCGCGCCTGGCGAGCACCCCGCTGCGCGAGCCGGTGCACCTCGCCTTCTCCTACGACGAGGAGGTCGGCTGCGTCGGCGCCATCTCGCTCGTGGACGAGATCGCCGAGCGTGGGTTGCGCCCCCGAGCCTGCATCGTGGGCGAGCCGACGAGCATGCGCGTCATCCGCGGGCACAAGTCGCTGACGATGATCGCGGTGACGTTCCACGGGGTCGCGGCCCACTCCTCGCGAACCCCCCACGGCGTCAACGCGATCGAGTATGCCGCCCAGCTCGTGCGCTTCGTCCGCGGCGTCGCCGACCGGTTCCGCACGGACGGCCCCTTCGACAAGCACTACGACGTGCCCTTCACGACGGCCACCGTCAACCAGATCGAGGGTGGGATCGCCGTCAACACGGTCCCGGCCGTGTGCTCGCTCACCTTCGAGTTCCGCGCAGTCGGTGCCGTCGACGTCGACGCCACGATCGAGGAGTTCCGGGCCGAGGCGCGGCGCATCGAGGAGGCCATGCGGCAGGAGAACCCCGGCGCGCGCGTCGAGG
>NZ_JBFULD010000343.1:0-4312 GCF_056400505.1 Terrabacter sp. P5_B1 | reverse complement strand
GTCCTGCAGCACGCAGTTGAAGACGATGTCGTGCTCGGTGAGGTAGTCCTCGAGCGCGACCCGTCCGTCGTCCGTGACCGCGTGGCTCGCGCGCGCCGTGGTGTCGTCGGTGTCGAAGTGCACGATCGTGGCCGAGTGGATGGGGGCCGCGACGGCGGCCCTCTGCCGGTGCGTGAGCACGTCGACCGCGTCGACGCCCAGCGCGTTGAGGGCGGTGACGGCGCCTCGGGCCGTGGCGCCGAACCCGATGACGACGGCGCGACGGCGCGGGCCGTAGTCGCCGGAGATCCCGGCGATCTGGAAGGCGTGCAGCACCGAGCAGTAGCCCGCGAGCTCGTTGTTCTTGTGGAAGACGTGCAGGTTGAACGAGCCGTCCCTGTTCCAGTGGTTCATCGCCTCGAACGCGATGAGCGTCAGCTGCCGGTCGATCGCGACCTGGGTGAGAGCCGCGTCCTGCACGCAGTGCGGCCAGCCCCAGAGCACCTGCCCGACCCGGAGGGCGGAGATGTCGCTGAGCAGCGGTTTGGGCGCGAGGATGACGTCGCACTGCGCCACGAGCTCCTCGCGGGTGCGGAAGCCGCCGACGTAGCGTTCGAGCTGGTCGTCCCCCACACCGAAGCGCCGACCGTAGCCGTGCTCGAGGAAGACGCCCGGTCTCAGGAGCTCGGGGATGCGATGGACGTGCCGGGGGTGCAACGGCAGCCGGTGCTCGTTCTCCTTGAGCGACCGGGCTATGACGCCGACGCTGAGCTGGACCATGCGCGTACCTCCTGGCGGGCACCCCGTGCCCGGCGACTCCTCACCAGGACCGAGCCCGACGACGCCAGCGTACGCGGGTCAGGCGGTCGCCGCGGCGAGCTGGCCGCACGCGCCGTCGATGTCCTGGCCCCGTGTGTCGCGGATGGTCGTCGGGATGCCGTGGGCCCGCAGGCGCTCGACGAAGTTCTGCTCGACGCCGGGCCGTGACGCCGTCCACTTGGAGCCGGGCGTCGGGTTGAGCGGGATCGGGTTGACGTGGACCCAGCCACGCCCGCGCCGGTTTAGCTTCTCGCCCAGCAGGTCCGCGCGCCAGCCCTGGTCGTTGATGTCGCGGATCAGGGCGTACTCGATCGACACGCGACGCCCGGTCGCCTCGAAGTAGCGGTGCGCGGCGTCGAGCGCCTCGTCGACCGACCACCGGGTGTTGATCGGCACGAGCTCGTTGCGCAGCTCGTCGTCGGGGGCGTGCAACGACAGTGCGAGCGTCACCGGAATGCCCTCGGCCGTGAGCTTGTCGATCCCGGGGACGAGCCCGACCGTCGACATCGTGATGCCGCGCGCCGACATCCCGAGGCCGTCGGGCGTCGGGTCCGTGAGACGCCGGATGGCGCCGATCGACGCCTTGTAGTTGGCGAGGGCCTCACCCATGCCCATGAAGACGACGTTGCTGACGCGCAGGGGCTCCTCGCGGTCACCGTCTCCCCCGCCGGCGAGCTCGCCGCGGCGCAGCGCCCGGGCGGCCCACACGACCTGCTCGACGATCTCGCCCGCCGACATGTTCCGGGTCAAGCCCGCCTGGCCGGTGGCACAGAAGGGGCAGTTCATGCCGCACCCGGCCTGGCTCGAGATGCAGATGGTGACACGCTTCGGATAGCGCATGAGCACGGACTCGACGATCGCGCCGTCGTGCAGGCGCCACRCATACTTCATCGTCTGGCCGTCGTCGGCGACGCGCTGGACGATGGGCGTCAGCAGCGTCGGCAGCAACCCGCTGACGAGCTCGGACCGCACGGCCTTGGGCAGGTCGGTCATCTGCTCGGGATCGACCTCCAGCCGTTCGAAATAGTGCGTCGACAGCTGTTTGGCCCGAAACGCCTTGTGGCCCAGAGCCTCCACGGCTTCCTTGCGCTCGGCAGGGGCGAGGTCGGCGAGGTGCCGAGGTGGCTTGCCCCGGCGGGGCGCGGTGAAGGTCAGCTGCCCGGGTTCGGGGCGGGAGGTCGTCGGCTCGGGCAGCGCCACTGGCGCGCCCTCGGAGGCGGGGGCTGGGGTATCGGTCATCTCCCCTCCAGTGTCTCAGGCGGAGTCAAAACGCCACGACACCACCGGCCGGAGGGGTATGCCGCCCTCCCGCGGTGAGCGCCGAGCCCTCGGCGTGGGCACCGTCAGGCCGGCTTGGCCGCGAGCAGCGTCAGCACGGCCCACACGATCGGGGCGACGACGACGAGGGAGTCGAGGCGGTCCATGACACCGCCGTGGCCGGGCAGCACGTTGGACATGTCCTTGATGCCGAGGTCGCGCTTGATGAGTGACTCCATGAGGTCGCCCACCGTGGCGGCGACAGCCACCCCGACGCCGAGCGCGACGCCGATGACCCACGAGCGGTCGAGCAGGTAGTGGACCGTGACCGAGCCACCGACGATGCAGAACACGACCGAGCCGGCGAAACCCTCCCACGACTTCTTGGGGCTGATGCTCGGCGCCATGGGGTGCTTGCCGAAGAGGACGCCCGCGGCATACCCGCCCACGTCGCTGCACACCGTCGTGATGATGAAGACGAACAGCCGGCCGACCCCGTCCTCCGGCGCGAGGAGCAGCGCCGCGAAGCCGACGAGGAACGTCGGGTACGTCGAGACGAAGATGCCACCGAGGACGTCCCGACCGGCGCCGCCGAGGCGGCCGGGGCCCCGCCAGAGCACGACGGCGAGACACGTCAGGGACCAGGCCACCACCAGCGCCCCCGGGCCGTGCTCATAGGCGGCCCAGAGCATCGCGACCAAGCCGAAGATCGGCGGCACGAGAGGTGCCTCGACGCCGGCGTGCCGCAGGGCGGCGCGCAGCTCCCAGATGCCGATCCCCACGGCAACCGCGACGAGCGCGAGGAAGGACTCCTTCTTGATGAGCAGCGTGCCGACGATGAGGACGCCCAGCCCGAGTCCGACCCCGACGGCGGCGGGGAGGTTGCGGCCGGCGCGGCTCTGCTTCTTCTCGAGGACCTGCTCGGCGGGGACGCCCGCGAGCTCGTCGAGCGCCGGGTCGTACGGGACGGGCTCGAGGGGCCCGCCCCCACCGTCGTCGGCCTGCGCCGCGGGCGCGGGCGTGGGCTCCACGGGTTCCGACGGGGAGTCAGTTGTCATCATGGGGTCGAGCACCGAGGTCACACCTCGAGCAGCTCGGCCTCCTTGGCCTTGACGAGCACGTCGACGAGGTCGGTGTGCTTCTTCGTCAGCCCGTCGAGCTCCTTCTCGGCGCGCGTGCCGTCGTCCTCGCCTACCTCGCCGTCCTTGACGAGCTTGTCGAGGTCGGTCTTGGCCTTGCGACGGATGTTGCGCACGGAGACCCGCGCTTCCTCGGCCTTGTGGTTCGCGAGCTTGATGTACTCGCGGCGGCGCTCCTCGGTCAGCTCCGGCATGACGCACCGGATCTGGTTGCCGTCGCTGCTCGGGTTGACGCCGAGGTCGGAGTCACGGATGGCGCGCTCGATCTCGTGCATCGCCGACTTGTCGAACGGGATGACGAGGATGGTGCGCGGCTCGGGGTTCTGGAACGAGGCCAGCTGCTGGAGCGGGGTCGGCGCACCGTAGTACTCGACGGTGAGCTTGTTGAACAGTCCCGGGTTGGCGCGGCCGGTGCGGATGCCCGCGAAGTCCTCCTTGAGGACCTCGACGGCCTTGTCCATCTTCTCCTCGGCCTCGAACATCGTCTCTTCGATCATGGCTCTCTGGCTTCCTCGTCCCTCGGTCGTGGGTGGTGCGTGATGGTGAGCGTGCGTGCCGCTGGCCGCCACTCGACGCTGCGGCGGCCGTCGGCCTCAGGCGTTGGTGACCAGCGTGCCGATCTTCTCACCGAGCAGGGCCCTCGTGATGTTTCCCGCGCCCTCCATGCCGAAGACGACCATGGGCAGCTTGTTCTCCATGCAGAGGCTGAACGCCGCCGCGTCGACGACCTTGAGGCCCTCGACGATGGCGTCCTGGAAGGTGATCGTCTCGAGCTTCTTGGCCTCGGCGTGGGTTCGCGGGTCGGCGTCGTAGACACCGTCGACGCCGTTCTTGGCGATGAGCACGGCGTCGCACTTGATCTCGAGGGCGCGCTGGGCGCTGACCGTGTCGGTGGAGAAGAACGGCATGCCGGCACCGGCGCCGAAGATGACGACGCGGTTCTTCTCGAGGTGGCGGATGGCCCGGCGCGGGATGTAGGGCTCGGCGACCTGCTGCATGGCGATCGCGGACTGCACCCGCGTCTCGATGCCCTCCTTCTCGAGGAAGTCCTGCAGCGCGAGACAGTTCATGACGGTGCCGAGCATGCCCATGTAGTCGGCACGCGTGCGGTCCATGCC
>NZ_JBFULD010000342.1:0-4322 GCF_056400505.1 Terrabacter sp. P5_B1 | reverse complement strand
GTCATGGACTCGGTCCACAGCGGGGGCCTCGGCGGCACCTACGGCGGCAACCCCGTCGCCTGCGCCTCCGCGCTCGGGGCCATCGAGACGATGAAGGAGGAGGACCTCTGCGGCCGCGCCAAGCAGGTGGAGGCCCTCTTCGTCCCGCGCCTCAAGGCGCTTGCGGAGAAGTACCCGCAGATCGGCGACATCCGCGGCCGCGGCGCCATGCTCGCCRTCGAGCTCGTGAACGGCCCCGGCGACCTCACGCCGAACGCCGCGCTGACCGGCGCCGTCAACAAGGCCTGCCACGCCGACGGCCTCGTCACCCTGACGTGCGGCACCTACGGCAACGTCTTCCGCTTCCTGCCGCCGCTCGCCGCGAGCGACGAGCTGCTCTCCGAGGGCCTCGACATCTTCGAGAAGGCGTTCGCCGCCTCCGTCTGAGACGTCACCGACCAGAGCACGTATGCCGTCCCGCKGAGTCCGCGGGACGGCATACGTCCGCGCGGGGCGTGGTCGAGACAGGGACTGATGACGGAGGTTCCGGTGCTGCACCGGCTCGTCCGTGCTCAAGCAGCCGCCTCGGGGTCCCGAACGTCCGTCAACAGTCCCCGCTCGGCCCGGCGACGTCGCACCGTGCGTTCGATGACCCGTGCGACCCAGGCCGGCCTCAACATCACTTGGTCCCACGTGAAGCGCAGCACGAGCCACCCGCGCGAGACGAGCTCGCCGTAACGCTCGCAGTCACGGCCGAAGGCCGCTCACTCGCCGTGGGACTCGAAGCTGTCCGCCTCGAGGACGATCCCGAGGGTGTCGTCGCCGAGATCGACCTTGGCGAAGAAGTCGTCGTAGCGGATGCGGTGCTGCGGGTCCCAGTCCGTGCCCTCGACGCCCAGAGCTATCGCGCGCAACACCGACTCGAAGGGGTTCGCGGCCTTGGCGGTGGCGTGGCGTTCGACGGCGAGCGCTCGCGTCCGATGCCGTGGGCCGAGCTGGGCCGCGGCTGCCACCATGGCTCGTCGCCGCAGCCCTCCTCGAAGGGCGGAGTCGAAGACCGACAGCGCCTCGTCGAAGGGCAGGTCGAGGCAGCAGTCGATGACGGTGCGTATCGGGGTGGTGACATCGCCGTCGGTGACGTCACGAGCGGCGAGCGTGCGGCGATGGGTCGTCGCCAGACCCCGAGCGCTGTCCCTCAGCGTGCGGTTGGCCGGGATCGTCACGTCCGGCAGCCGCGGGACCGTCTTGACCTTCCAGCCCCAGTGCTGGGCGGCGGTGCGGTGCGAGAGGACGCCGGTCATCCGCCGTGCCACCACCCGGCCTTCATCGGCGCCGGGCAGCACGTAGAGGCCGTTGCCGGGGTGCCGGATGAGACCGGCATGGACGGAGCGCCGATGAGGCGCCATGGGACGGCGCGCCTCAGCTCGCGCCACGTGCACGTGCCGCCGAGGCGATGCACGGCGGTCACGACGTCGGCGGTGGAGAGGCTGCGTCGCGCGCGCCGCCGCGGTGGCGAGCTGGTGAGGTCTGACGTCATCCTCCGAGGCTCACGGAGACCGGGGCGGGCGTGCCGGACTTCTCCTCAGGGTCTGATTCCGGGGACGGATGACGGACCTTCGCGCGGTCCGAAGCCCGTGACCGTGCTCGGCCCTGTGGCTGACTCCCGTGAACCTCCGTCAACAGTCCCGGCCGGAGCCGGGCGTATGCCGTGTCGCGAGGTCCACGACGCGGCATACGTCAGCGGGTGGCGGGGTTCACGACGGGTCGAGCGGGGTCACGTCGGGGCGCTTGGCCTGGCGCTGGTCGCCCGACGACCGGCCGGTGAGGCGGCGGTGGACCCACGGGCCGACGTACTCCTTGGCCCACTGGGCGTTGGCCTGCAGGGCCTCGCGGCGACCGATCGGCGGAGCCGGCTCCAAGGGCGTCGCCCAGTCGGTCTCGGCCGGCGTGTGCCCGAGCGCCTCGAGGGCTGCCAGGGCGACGCGACGGTGGCCCTCCGTCGTCATGTGGATGCGGTCCTCGCTCCACATGCGCCAGTCGCGCAGGGCGTGCAGGCCCCACTGGTCGACGACGTGAGCACCGTTGCGGCGCGCGATGCTCCAGATGTTGGCGGTGTGGATCGCGGCGCGACCCCGCGTCGCCTTGACCAGGGGCGCGTCGGCCGGGTCGACCGGCGTCGCCATGAGCACGTCGGCCCCGGTGGCCCGGATGCGCGCGACGGCAGCCTCGAGCCGGGCGGCGAGGCCGTCGAGGTCGGCCTTCGGGCGCAGGATGTCGTTGCCGCCACCGACGATGCTCACGAGGTCGGGCTGCAGCGACAGCGCGTCCTCGAGCTGCGGGCCGACGACGTCGGCGAGCTTGCGGCCACGCACGGCGAGGTTGGCGTAGCCGAAGTCGACCCCCGCGCCGCGGGCGATCTCCGACAGGTGCGAGGCGAGCCGGTCGGCCCAGCCGGCGAACTCGCCGTCGTGGCCGAAGTCCGGGTCGTCGTCGCACATGCCCTCGGTGAACGAGTCGCCGATCGCGACGAAGCGGGTCCACACCGTGGTGTCGGAACCGTCAGGGGCGGGCTGGGTCATGTCAGCCTCCAGTCGATGGGTGCCGCGCCCTGCTGGGCGAGGAGGTCGTTGGTGCGGCTGAACGGCCGCGAGCCGAAGAAGCCGGAGCGTGCCGACAGCGGCGACGGATGGGCCGACTCGATGCGCGGCACGTCGCCGAGCATCGGCGCGAGGGACTGCGCCTGGCGCCCCCACAGGATGGCGACGAGCGGACCGCCGCGACCGGCGAGGGCCGAGATCGCTTGCGCCGTCACGGTTTCCCAGCCCCTGCCCTGGTGGCTGGCACTCGCGCCCGGGCGCACCGTGAGCACCCGGTTGAGCAGCATGACACCGCGCTCGAACCACGGCGTCAGGTCGCCGTTGCCCGGCATCGGCAGCCCGAGGTCGCTGCCGAGCTCGGCATAGATGTTCTGCAGCGAGCGGGGGACAGGCCGCACGTCGGGCGCGACGCTGAACGACAGCCCCACCGGGTGGCCCGGTGTCGGATAGGGGTCCTGCCCGACGACCAGCACCCGCACGTCGGGCAGCGGCAGCGAGAAGGCCCGCAGCACGCGGTCGCCCGCCGGCAGGTAGCCGCGACCGGCTGCCACCTCGGCGCGCAGGAACTCACCCATCTCGGTGATCGTGTCTGCCACTGGCTCGAGTGCCGGGACCCACGTCGGGTGGACGAGGTCACGCAGGGCTCTGGCTGGCACGGCCTCACGCTACCCCCGCCCGGCGTGCGACAGAATCGACCCCGATGAACCTCACCCTGCGCGGCCCCGCCCTGATCGACGACACCGTGCTGCCCGACGTCCTCGTCCAGGTCGAGGGCGAGCGCATCGCGGCGGTCACCCCCCTCGAACCCGGCACGCAGCCACCACCCGGCGCCGACGCGGCCGAGCGGGTCAGCGGGACGATGCTGCCGGCATACGTCGACGTCCACTGCCACGGCGGCGGCGGCACGGCGTTCACCGACCTGCGCGACGACGCCGCGGCCGCGGCCGCCGAGCACCACCACGCCCACGGGTCGACGAGCCTGCTGGCCAGCCTCGTCACGATGAGCCCGCGCGACCTCGAGCGCGGCGTCGCCATGCTCGCCGAGCTCGCCGACGACGGCGTCGTCGACGGYATCCACCTCGAGGGCCCGTGGCTCGCCGAGGCGCGCTGCGGCGCCCACGACCCGACCCTCCTGCGCGACCCCACRCTCGCCGAGGTCGAACGCCTCATCGAGGTCGGCCGAGGCCACATCCGGCAGGTCACGCTGGCACCGGAGCGCACCCACGGCCTCGACCTCGTCCGCTGGCTCACGACGGCCGGCATCCATGCCGCGGTGGGCCACACGACGGCCACGTACGCGCAGGTCGAGGAGGCTGTCGCGGCCGGCGCCGACCTCGGCACCCACCTCTTCAACGGCATGGACCCCATGCACCACCGGAAGCCGGGCGCCGTTGCGGCACTGATGCGTTCGGCCGTGCGCGGTCATGTCACGGTGGAGCTCATCGCCGACGGCGTGCACCTCGCCGACGACACGGTCCGCACCGTCCTCGACCTCGTCGGCGTCGACCACGTCGCCTTCGTCTCCGACGCGATGGCTGCCGCCGGAGTGGGAGACGGCGCATACGTCCTCGGCGGCCTCTCGGTCGTCGTCGACCGAGGCGTCGCCCGGCTGGCTCGCGACCCGGACGACACGGCTCCCGGATCGATCGCCGGCGGCACGAGCCACGTCGCCGACATCGTCACCCGGGTCGTCGCCGCCGGCACCCCCCTCGCGTATGCCGTCCGCCCCGCCACGCGCACCCCTGC
>NZ_JBFULD010000341.1:0-4334 GCF_056400505.1 Terrabacter sp. P5_B1 | reverse complement strand
GCGCAAGATCGGCGCCATCGGCATCCGCGTCAGCCGCCAGGTCGCGATGCACGGCTTCGCCCTCAACTGCAACCCCGACCTCTCGTGGGGTGGGGTCATCATCCCGTGCGGMATCGTCGGCGTGGGCGTCACCTCGCTGTCGTTCGAGCTGGGCCGCGACGTGCCCGTCACCGAGGTGATCCCGCACGTCGAGAAGCACCTGGCCGACATCCTCCCGACGCTCCAGCCGAACCGGCGCGTTCTGGCCTGACAGCGGCCCCACAGACCCCTAGGGTGTGGCTCACAGCCGGCTCTCAGGGGGAGATCGATGGACGTCGCCGTCCGCACCACCAACCTACGCAAGACCTACGTCAGTCGAGGTCGCCGCCGGGTCGCGGTGCAGGGCCTCTCGATGACGGTGCCCCTCGGAGGTGTCCACGGCTTCCTCGGCCCCAACGGGTCGGGCAAGACGACGACGATCCGGATGCTGCTGGGGCTCGTGCGGCCCGACTCGGGCACCGCGGAGGTGCTCGGGCAGCCGGTGCCACGACACCTGCCGAGGGTCGTCGACCGCGTCGGCGCCATCGTCGAGGCGCCGAAGTTCTTTCCCTCCTTCACCGGCCGCCAGAACCTCCGGCTGCTCGCCGATGCCATCGGCACCCCGCTCCCCCGGGTCGACCAGGTGCTCGAGGCCACCCAGCTCGGGGACCGCGGCCGCGACCGCTTCGGCGGCTACTCGCTCGGCATGAAGCAGCGGCTGGCCATCGCGGCGACGCTGCTGAAGGACCCCGACCYGCTCATCTTCGACGAACCGACCAACGGGCTCGACCCGGCCGGCATCCGCGAGGTCCGCGACACGATGGGATCCCTGGGGGCCCAGGGCAAGACCGTGCTCGTCAGCTCCCACCTGCTGAGCGAGGTCGAGCAGGTGGCCGACACCGTGTCGATCATCGGGCACGGGTCGCTGCTCGCCGAGGGGCCCGTCAGCGACATCCTCGGCAGCACGTCCACCGCCCAGGTGCGCGTGGGTGTCACGTCCCCCGAGAACGCCGCCACGATCCTCGAGGGTGACGGGTTCGGCGTGCAGCGCGAGGGCGAGCACCTCATCGTCGCCGCCACGGACCCGGCGGCCGTGACCCGCGCTCTCGCCGGCCACGGCCTCTACGTGAACGAGCTGACGCCGGTTCGCGCGGACCTCGAGGCCGTCTTCCTCGCGCTCACCGCCGACGAGGGGCTGGGCTCGGTGGCCGACCGGGAAGCCGGCGGCCTCACGACGGGAGGTGCGGCATGAGCCAGCACGCGCTCGTCCGCGACGACACGCAGACCTCTCCCRCGATGCGGCCCCGCGGCACGACGTTCGCCGGGCTCGTCGGGGTCGAGCTGCGCCGCCTCTGGTGGCGCCGTCTCGCCCGCATGGTCCTGGTCGCGATCGTGCTCTTCGTGGGCGTCGCCTCGTTCGCGGCCTTCCAGGACACCCGGCCCGCGACGATCGCCCAGCGGGTCGCCGACTACAACCGGATTGTCGCCGACATGAAGCAGCAGCTCGACGCCATGCCGGCGGCCGAGCGCCAAGCGCAGCTCGACGAGTGCCGCAAGCAGCAGGCCCAGGCCCAGGCCCAAGGCGGCGACCTGGGCGACTTCAACTGTGACCAGATGAACCAGCCGCCCTCGCTCTCGCAGTTCGGGCTCGTCAACACCTCCCGCACCGAGATGACCCGCAGCATCACGCGGGAGGGCGTCTACCTCTTCGGCTTCCTCGCCTTCCTCCTCGGGGCGAGCTTCGTGGCGGCCGAGTTCGCCTCGGGCGCCATGGGGACGTGGCTCACGTTCTGCCCACAGCGGCTGCGCGTGGCCGCCTCGAAGCTGGTCGTCGCCGCCCTCGGAGGTCTCGCCGTCGGGGCCGCTGCCGTCGGCCTCGCGGCCTTCGGCGCCTTCGTCGTCACGACGCTCAACCGTCCCGACAGCTCGCTCCACCTCCCGGAGCCAGCCGCGACCCCCGACGACCCCCTGGCGCTGGCGCTGCTGCGGGTGGTCGTCGTCATCGCCCTGGGCGGGCTCGGAGGGGCGGTGCTGGGGCTGCTTGCGCGCGCCACCGCCGGCGTCATCGGGATCGTCGCGGGGTATGCCGTGCTCGTCGAGGGTTTCATCGCCCACGGGGTTCAGGGCGGAGCGCTGCAGCCGTGGCTGGTCCGCCTCAACGTCGACGCCTTCGTGGGCAAGGGCGCCACGTACCTCGTCGAGGCCTGCGGGCCCGACGGCTGCCAGGGCGCGCAGCACACGCTCGGATACACCCACGGTTGGGTCTACCTGCTCGTGCTCTCGGTCGTCGGCGTCGCCGCCGCGCTGGCCGTCTTCCGCCGTCGCGACGTCGGCTGAGCGGGCGCGGATCCCGACGCGAACGGGCCCGTGACGCGCCATCCACGGGGCAGCACTGCCGTGTCGACCCACCCCACGGCATACGTGCGCGGTCGGGCACGCTGGAGGCGAGGCGTAGTCTTGCCCGAGGTCTGCCCGAGCAGCTCAACCCGACCAAGGAGCCCGTGTGTCTGTCGTTCCCGACGGCCGTCGTCTGCTGCGCGTCGAGGCGCGCAACGCCGAGACCCCCATCGAGCGCAAGCCGTCCTGGATCCGCACGACCGCCAAGATGGGCCCGGAGTACACCGCCCTGCACTCGATGGTGAAGTCCGAGGGCCTGCACACGGTGTGCCAGGAGGCCGGTTGCCCCAACATCTTCGAGTGCTGGGAGGACAAGGAGGCCACCTTCCTCATCGGTGGTGACGTCTGCACCCGCCGCTGCGACTTCTGCGACATCGCGACGGGCCGCCCGACCTCCCTCGACCTCGACGAGCCCCGGCGCGTGGCCGAGTCCGTGGCCCGGATGGGGCTGCGCTACTCGACCGTGACCGGCGTCGCGCGCGACGACCAGCCCGACGGCGCCGCCGGGCTGTACGCCGAGACGATCCGCCAGATCCACCTGCTCAACCCCAACACGGGGGTCGAGATACTCCCGCCGGACTTCGGTGCCAAGCCCGAGCTCGTCGGCCAGGTCTTCGACGCACGGCCCGAGGTCTTCGCACACAACCTCGAGACGGTGCCGCGCATCTTCAAGCGCATCCGTCCGGCGTTCACCTACGAGAAGTCGCTCGCCGTGCTCACCATGGCGCGGGAAGCGGAACTCGTCACCAAATCCAACCTCATCCTCGGCATGGGTGAGACCGACACCGAGATCGAGGAGGCCATCCGCGACCTCCACGACGCCGGCTGCGACATCCTCACGATCACGCAGTACCTGCGTCCCTCGAAGCTGCACCACCCCATCGACCGGTGGGTCAAGCCCGAGGAGTTCGTGCACTGGTCCGAGGTCGCCGAGGAGATGGGCTTCAAGGGCGTCATGGCCGGACCACTCGTGCGCTCGTCGTACCGCGCGGGCCGCCTCTGGGCCACCGCGATGCGCAAGTGGGGACGCGAGATCCCCGCACACCTGTCGCACCTCGCCGAGGCCGCCGGGTCCCCCGCCCGCCAGGAGGCGGCGTCGTTGGTGGCCCGCGCCCAGAGCGCCGTATCCTGAGCACCATGGCACGCAACAAGGACGGCGACGCGAGCAGCGCGCCCCAGGAGAAGAAGCAGGGACGGCTGTCCCAGATCCGTGACGTCTACCGGGTCTCCAAGGAAGCTGACCCGGTCATCGGCTGGTTCATGCTGCTGTCGTTCCTCGTCGTCTTCGGGGTACTGCTCGTCATCGGCTTTCTCGTGAAGCTCCCCTGGATCTTCGGCATCTTCGGCGTGCTCTTCGGCGTCCTCGCCGCAACGATCATCATGAGCCGGCGCGCCGAGCGGGCCGCCTACAGCCAGATCGAAGGGCAGGCCGGCGCCGCCGGGGCGGCGCTCACCTCGATCCGTCGTGGCTGGTACACCGACCGTGAGCCCGTCGCCGCCGACGTCGCCCGTCCCGGCGACATCAACTCGGCCGCCATGGTCTACCGCGCGCTCGGCCGCCCCGGGGTCGTCCTCATCGGCGAAGGCCCCACGGCCCGCGTCCAGAAGCTGCTCGCCGCCGAGAAGAAGCGCGTCGAGCGCGTCGCCCCCGGCGTCCCCGTGACGACGATGCGCGTCGGATCCGGCGAGAACGAGGTCCCGCTGCCGAAGCTCGCGAGCAAGGTCCAGCGTCTCAAGCCACAGATCACCAAGGACGAGATGGCTCTGGTCAACAAGCGCCTCAAGGCGCTCGGCGGCCTCCGCGCTCCCCTGCCGCCCGGCGTCGACCCGATGCGCGCCCGCATGGACCGGAAGGCCCTGCGCGGCAAATGATCCCGGCCGCCAAGGCGGCACGACCCAGCAGTATGCGGAAGGGCCGG
>NZ_JBFULD010000340.1:0-4349 GCF_056400505.1 Terrabacter sp. P5_B1 | reverse complement strand
GCACCGGCCGCCCCACCGCAACCGGCACCCGCGGCGCCCGCGCCCGCTTCGGCACCCTCCCCGACCGACCTCCTGCAGCTCATCGAGCTCACGCCGGCCCTTCCAGGCGCAGACCTGGCCGTGGCGTGGGCCAGAGTCCTACCCGTCCCGATGGACACCACCGCCTCGACGGGCACCGCTTCGACCGCGGTGTCGGCGGCTGGGACCGCGGCTGCAACCGCCCCGGCCTCGACGGACCCGGCGCCGGTGGTCGCCGGGACCGGGTCTGCTGCCGACTCGGCGACCGCTGCCGAGAACGCAACCCCGCCGACGACCCCGCCGACGACGCCCTCACTCGTGCCCGTCCCTGCCCCTGCTCCGGTGGACCCCGCTGCGGCCGCTCCTCCTCCCGCTCCAGCGGGTCCGCCTCCGGCGGAGCCGGCGCCGGTGACTTCGGTCGAGCCGACACCCGAGCCTGCTGCGCCTACTCCCGACCCGACGGCGCCGGCTCCGGCCGATGCGACACCTGCCCCGACAGTCGCTCCTGTCGACCCGACACCCCCCTCGCCCTCGCCCTCGGCCACTGCTTCGGCCGGCGCGGTCGCACCGGCGTCCGATCCCTCGGGTGGCCCTACGCCCACCGCGCCGCCGAGCTCCCCCTGACCGTCCCGCGCCGGATCGGCCGCGCCGCTGCACTACCCTGTGCTCGTCCCTCGACGATCCCCGGTTGGTCTGCCGGCAGGGCCCGCCTGACTTTGAATCAGGACAAGCGACGCAGGTTCGACTCCTGCCCGGGGAGCATCGCACGCCGAGCGGGGCCCGCGTGGTCGACGCGGCCCGCTCGGCGGCATACGCGCCCTCCAGCGACGCGCTCGTGGTGCACTCGACGTGGAGGGGCTCACGGTGCGGCCCGGGGCGGACGGCGACCCCAGCCCCACGGGTAGCATGGCCGAGGCGCACCCCGGCGCCGACGTCGGCCGGGGTCGCACGCACCCGAGTGCACCCCGATCCACCCAAAGGAGCTGCGCCCTGTGAGCGATCGACGGCCCACCGCCGTGATCGTCCTCGCCGCCGGTGAGGGCACACGCATGAAGTCAACGACCCCCAAGGTCCTCCACACGATCGGGGGCCGCAGTCTCGTGGCCCATGCGATCCGCGCGGCCCGGGGCACGAGCCCGCAGCACCTCGCCGTCGTCGTGCGCCACGAGCGCGACCGCGTCGCAGAGCACGTGAGGCAGGTCGACCCCGAGGCGGTCGTCGCCGACCAGGACGACGTCAAGGGCACCGGCCGCGCCGTCGAGTGCGCCCTCGATGCGCTGCCCGCCGACCTGTCAGGCACCGTGGTCGTCACGTACGGCGACGTGCCGCTGCTCACGAGCGAGACGCTCGAGGGACTCGTCGCGGCGCACCACGAGTCCGCCAGCGCCGTCAGCGTGATCACCGCGACGCTCGAGGACCCCACCGGCTACGGCCGCGTCATCCGTGACTCCGACGGCTCGGTCGTCGCGATCGTCGAGCAGAAGGACGCCGACGAGCAGCAGCGGGCCATCCTCGAGGTCAACAGCGGGTTGTATGCGTTCGACGCGGCCGTCCTGCGCGACGCCCTCTCCGAGGTGGGCACCGACAACGCCCAGGGCGAGAAGTACCTCACCGACGTCATCGCGATCGCCCGTGGCCGGGGGCTCGGCGTGCGCGCCCACCTCGTCGCCGACCTTTGGCAGACCGAAGGGGTCAACGACAAGGTCCAGCTCGCGCGGCTCGGGGCCGAGCTCAACCGCCGCACCGTCGAGCAGGCCATGCGTGACGGCGCGATCGTCATCGACCCGGCCACGACGTGGCTCGACGCGGAGGTGACGATCGGGCYCGACACCGTCGTGCACCCCAACACCCAGGTCCTCGGCGCCAGCACCATCGGCCGTGACTGCGTCATCGGTCCCGACACGACCCTGACCGACGTCGAGGTCGGTGACGGCGCGAGCGTGGTCCGCACGCAGGCCGAGCTCGCCGAGATCGGGCCCGGCGCCACGGTCGGGCCCTTCTCGTTCCTGCGGCCCGGCACGCGTCTCGGCGCGAGGGGCAAGATCGGTGGCTTCGTCGAGACGAAGAACGCCGACATCGGAGAGGGCGCCAAGGTGCCGCACCTGACCTACTGCGGCGACGCGACGGTCGGCCCGGGCGCCAACATCGGTGCAGGCACGATCTTCGCCAACTACGACGGTGTCACGAAGGGTCACACCGACGTCGGCGCCCACAGCTTCGTCGGCAGCAACTCCGTCATCGTCGCGCCGCGGTCCATCGGTGACGGTGCCTACGTCGCGGCAGGCTCGGCCGTCGTCAGCGACGTCGCCCCCGGCCAGCTCGCCGTCACGCGGGCCCAGCAGCGCAACGTCGACGGCTGGGTCGCTCGCCGTCGCGCCGGCACCAAGACGGACGAGGCCGCCCGAGCCGCCCAGCGACAGCCGACCACCGAGATGAAGGACGCGCAAGCATGAGCGGCATCAACAAGGCCACCGAGAAGCACCTCATGGTCTTCTCCGGACGCGCGCACCCGCAGCTCGCCCAGGAGGTCGCGAAGGAGCTCGGCACCGAGCTCGTGCCGACCTCGGCCTATGACTTCGCCAACGGCGAGATCTACGTGCGCTACGAGGAGTCCGTCCGGGGCTCGGACGCCTTCGTCATCCAGAGCCACACCGCTCCGATCAACGAGTGGATCATGGAGCAGCTCATCATGATCGACGCGCTCAAGCGCGCGTCGGCCAAGCGGATCACCGTCGTGCTGCCCTTCTACGGCTACGCCCGACAGGACAAGAAGCACCGCGGCCGCGAGCCGATCTCGGCCCGCCTCATGGCCGACCTGTTCAAGACGGCCGGTGCCAACCGGCTCATGGCCATCGACCTGCACACCGCGCAGATCCAGGGCTTCTTCGACGGCCCCGTCGACCACCTCATGGCCATGCCGATCCTCGCCGCCTACGTCGGCAAGAAGTACGGCCACCTCGACCTCGCCGTCGTCTCACCCGACGCCGGCCGCATCAAGGTCGCCGAGGACTGGAGCTCACGCCTCGGCGGCGCCCCGCTCGCCTTCATCCACAAGACGCGGGACATCAACCGGCCCAACGAGGTCGTCGCCAACCGCGTCGTCGGCGAGATCAAGGGCCGCACCTGCGTGCTCGTCGACGACATGATCGACACCGCCGGCACCATCACCAAGGCGGCCGACGCCCTGATGGACCAGGGCGCCGCGGGCGTCATCATCGCCGCCACGCACGCGATCCTCTCGGGTCCGGCCGTCGACCGACTCAAGGCGTGCAAGGTCGAGGAGGTCATCGTCACCAACACCCTCCCGATCCCCGACGACCGCCGCTTCGACAAGCTCGAGGTCCTCTCCATCGCCCCCCTCGTCTCGATGGCGATCAAGGAGGTCTTCGAGGACGGCTCCGTAACGAGCCTCTTCGACGGCAAGGCCTGACACACGGGGGGCTTCGCCCCCGTGGACCCCCCGAAGACCCGCGGGGCTGGGTCCGGCCTGCGCCCCCGAGTGCCCCCGAAAGGCCCGCGGGTTGGTAGGTCGACCGAAGGCAGGGCGCGTATGCCGTGGGCCCGGGCCTGCGGCATACGCCCTTTCGTGCGTGGTGGGTCCTCAGGCTCGCGCGGACCGGCGGGCGCGGTAGGCGGCGGTGTGGGCCCGTGCCGCGCACCCGCCCTCGCAGAAGCGACGCGAGCGGTTGCGCGACAGGTCGACGACGACGTCGTCGCAGTCGGCCGCCTCGCACTCGCGGAGCCGGTCGAGCTCACCGGCCCGCACGACGTCGATGACCGCGATCGCCGCTTCGACGGCCATCCGCCGGGGGAGCGGGGCGTCGGCCGGTGTCGCGTGGACGTGCCACCCGACACCGTCGTGGTCGACGAGCTGGGGGACGGCGCGGGCCTCGGCGAGCAGGTCGTTGACGAGGTCGACGACGGCGGCCTCGTCCGGCTCCCAGAAGCCGCGAAGCCTGGGCCGCAGGGCCCGGACCGCCTCGAGCTCGGCGGCATCGCGATCGAAGCGCCCGGTCCAGCCCTGGCCACGGTAGAGCGCCTCCAGCTCGTCGAGGCTCGTCAGGCGGTCGGGGTCGCGGTCGCCGGGCACCGACCCGGGCATCGTGTTGACAAGGGCAGCGGCGGCGGCGAGGGTGACCTCGGTGTCATGGGTGAAAAGCATGTTGACTCCTGACGGTGACGGTCGCTACTGTCATGAGTGTAATCAGTTTTGATACTGACATCAGACAGGCGGGGACGGTGCCTGTCGGCCGGAGCGACGAGGACTGTCATGGCGGAGCGGAGCAGGGTCGGAGCGTCCGCGGTGGCTGCGGCCACGGGAAGCCGCGCGG
>NZ_JBFULD010000339.1:0-4364 GCF_056400505.1 Terrabacter sp. P5_B1 | reverse complement strand
GCCGAGGGCCGGGTCCCGCCGACCCGCGTCGTCCTGCTCGAGCCCGGACCCCGCAACGAGCGGTATGCCGCCAATCCCCTCTGGGCCGAGGCGCTCGCCGAGCACGTGCTCCCGCGGGTGCACACGGCATACGCCATCGACGCGAAGCCGACCCTCGTGGGGGCGAGCCTCGGGGCGCTCGCGTCGCTCCAGGCCGAGTGGCATCATCCGGGGACGTTCGGCGCGCTCTTCCTCCAGTCGGGCTCGTTCTTCCGCAAGCGCGTCGACGACGAGGAGGACTTCGAGTTCTGGGACCGCGTCACGACGTTCGTGACGAACGTCCGGCGCGTCCGGCGGCGACGCACCGACGCCCGCATCGTCATGACGTGCGGGGTCGACGAGGGCAACCTCGCCAACAACCGGCAGATGGCACAGACCCTCGCCGCGAGCGGTCACGACGTCGCCTTCCACGAGAGGCCGGGCCGGCACGACTGGCGCTCATGGAAGGCCGCGTTCGACCCGTTCCTGTTGACACTGCTGCAAGGATCGGGGTCACCCGGATCGTCGACCAGGAGAGGCACATGACGCAGACGCGCAACCACCTGATCGGGCTGCTGCTCGGGGCCGAGGAGGACTGGCCCACCGCCTTCGAGGCCCTGCTCGCGCTCGTCGGACCGATCACCACCGACGACGGCATCACGCACGAGCTGACGAGCGAGCGCCTCACCATCGAGCCGTTCGACCTGCGCCAGCCGGTGCGCACCGAGCTCGTCATCGACCGCCTCGCCTACTGGTACTACCACCCGCGCGAGTGGCTCAAGAAGGCCGCGCTCATGAACGACACCTACCTGCTCAACAGCCCCTTCACCTTCCAGTCGATGGAGAAGCACAGCGCCTACGTCGCCCTGATGCGCTTGGGGCTCAAGGTCCCCGCGACGTGGCTCGTGCCCTACAAGAACCCCGTGGACAACGTCCGCTGGGCCTACACGTCAGCGAAGTACAACCGGCCCTTCGACCTCAAGTCGATCGCCAACCAGCTCGGCTACCCGATGTATATGAAGCCCTTCGACGGCGGCGGCTGGCGCGGTGTCTCGCGGATCAACGACGAGGCCGACCTCGTCAAGGCCTACGACGAGTCCGGCGAGATGCTCATGCACCTGCAGTCGACCGTCGAGTACGACCACTTCGCGCGCGCCCTGTCGATCGGCCCCGAGACGATGGTCATGGACTTCCGTCCCGAGCAGCCGATGCACAACCGGTATGCCGTGAGCTACGACTTCCTGCAGCCGTCCGCGGGCAAGCAGACCGCCGCGATCAGCCGCATCGTCAACGCGATGTTCGGCTGGGAGTTCAACTCCTGCGAGATGCTCGTCAAGGGCGACGACGTCTACCCGATCGACTACGCCAACGCGTGTCCCGACGTCGCGGTCACCTCGCTGCACTACTACTTCCCCTGGGCCATCAAGGCGCTCGTGCGCTGGTCGGCCTTCTGCCTCGTCACCGGTCGCAAGGGGCCGATGGACCTCGAGATGCGCCGCTACTTCGATGTCGCTGACCGTGACGACCTCACCGACGAGCAGAAGCTCGACGCCTACCTCGCGATCGCCGACGAGTACTTCGACACCGAGGCCTACTGGGCGTGGTGCGACCGGTACCTCCCGCACCTCGATGCGGCCGTGCTCGAGTGGGTGCAGTCCGACGCGTTCGACAGCCTGCTGCGCGCGACCGTCGTCACGACCTACCCGGCGCACGAGCGCGACCGGTTCCTGGCGCACTTCGGCGGCCTGCTCAGCCTGTGGGTCAAGGACGAGAAGGCGCGCCTCGGAGTCGCCTAACCGCGGGCAGACCCTCCGAGGCCGGCCACGAGGTTGATCGTCGATGCGATGACGATCGTGCCGTAGAGGTAGGCGAGGAGCGTGTGTCCGAGCACCACCCGACGCACGTCCGAGGTCTTGAGGTCGGTGTCCGAGACCTGGTAGGCCATGCCGAGGTTGAAGGAGAAGTAGGCGAAGTCCGAGAAGGTCGGGTCCTCGTCCTGGTTGAAGTCGATGGGCGGCCTGGGGCTGGCGTAGTAGACGCGGGCGTAGCGCAGGACGTAGACGGTGTGGACGCAGAGCCAGCCGACGGCAACCGCGCCGGCGCCGATGAGGGCATCCAGGACCTGTGCGGTGCCCTTCGCCTGGCCACCGACCAGCAGCACGCCGACGCCGGCCAGACTGGCCAGGCCGACGGTGATGACGACGACGTCGTACCACGCGGCGTCACCGTCTCGACCCTCGACCTTGGCCCGGGTGGAGGGCGCGTCGTGTCCGAGCACGTGCACGAGCAGGGGCACGGCGAAGGCGAGCCCGCCGGCCAGAAAGCCGGTGAGAGCGTGGGTGAGGAGCTCGCCGGCAGGTCCGAGCGGCACGACCAGGCTGACGAGGACCCCGACGAGCAGGGCGACGGCCAGGCGTCGGCGGATGGTGGGCACGATCGGGAGGCTACCGCCGTCGTCGGTGTGGTGGCTGGATGCCGGCTGGAGGCGCACTGGTGGTCGGCTGGGTGCCGGGTCCGGGTATGTCAGCCGGAGGCCGAGGTCCACGACCTCCGTCCTCCACGTCCCGAGCCCTAGGATCCCGAACATGCCCGACGCCCCCAGCGCTCGCCACCGCCTCACCGTCGTCTACAACCCGGTGAAGGTCGACGATCTCGACGCGGCCAAGGAGCTCGTGGCCAAGGCGGCAGCCCAGCACGGCTGGGAGGACCCGTCGTGGATCGAGACGACCGCGGAGGAGACCGGCGAGAAGCAGGGCCGTGAAGCGGTGCGGACGGGTTCGGACGTCGTGGCCTCACTCGGTGGCGACGGCACCGTCCGTGCGGTGGCCTCTGCGCTCGTCGGCACGGACGTGGCCCTCGGGCTGCTTCCCGGAGGAACGGGCAACCTGCTCGCCCGCAACCTGGAYCTGCCCGTCGACTCGCTCGAGAAGGCCGTCGACGCACTGCTCGGCGGCACCGACCGACGCATCGACGTCGGGCTCGTGCGAGTGTCCGACAGGCCCATCGAACCGCGCCGCAGCCACGGCACCCACGACGGCGGATCCCAGGTCGACGACGACGAGGAGGTCTTCCTCGTCATGGCCGGTCTCGGCCTCGACGGTCAGGTCATGGCCGGGACGAACGAGAAGGTCAAGGCCGTCGTCGGCTGGGTCGCCTACGTCTTCAGCGGGCTGCGCCAGGTCTTCAGCCGTGGCTTCCGCGTCGAGGTCCGCTCCAACGGCGACGAGGGGATCGTCGAAAAGGCGGGCGACACCGTCAACCGGCACGCGCGCACGGTCGTGATCGGCAACTGCGGCACGCTCCAGGGTGGTCTCGAGCTGATGCCCGACGCGAAGGTCGACGACGGCGTCCTCGACGCCGTCGTGATCGCGCCCAAGGGTGGGCTCGGCTGGCTCTCCGTCATCTCCGACCTCGTGACCCGCCACCGGGCCGGCCACCGTCGTCTCGACCGGCTGCGAGGCCGTGAGTTCACCGTCACCGCCGGTCGCCCCGTCGAGGCGGAGATCGACGGCGACCCCATCGGCGAGCACCGGTCGCTGGGTGTCCGGGTCCTGCCAGAGTCCCTGGTGGTCCGCGTTGGCTGACCAGCTCACCGAAGCCCGCACCCGACCAGCCGGCCGGGGCCGTCGCCTGCTCAAGAGCGTCGGCTACGGCCTCGTCTTCGCCGTGCCCCTGACAGCGCTGGCCTTCGTCGTGCGCGAGAAGTTCTCGCCCGTCATCGACCTCGACCAGCGCCTCATCGTCGCCGCGACGAACCTGACCCGCGCGAACCCGGGCCTCAAGAGCTTCCTGCTCTTCTGGCAGGAGCTCACCCAGCCGTGGCGGCTCTACATCGTCTCGTCCGCGGTCTGCCTCGTGGTCTGGCGTCGCCACCGCGAGCTCGCCACGCGCTGCCTGTGGGCGTTCATCACCCTGATGGTCTCCTGGAACCTGCAGCTCGACGTCAAGCAGATCGTCCAGCGGGCCAGGCCGGTCGTGGGCGACCCGGTCTCGCACGCCCCGGGATACAGCTTCCCGTCCGGACACGTCGCGTGCGCGGCCGCCATCGCGTCCACCATGACGATCTTCCTCTGGCCCCTGCTGTCGACCACGGGACGTCGCGTGCTCGTGGCCGGCCTGACGGCATACGTCGTCGTCACGGGCCTCGACCGCGTCCTCCTCGGCGTGCACTTCCCGTCCGACGTCGTCGGCGGGCTGATCTTCGGCGTGGGGCTGGCCACGGCCTCCTACGCCGGCTACCTCGGGTGGAATCCCGGCCCGGACGACTCCCCTCCGCCGGAGGGCGTGATCGGGCCCGAGTCATCGAAAGGCACCACGTGAACCACACCTTCGTGCACCGTTACGAG
>NZ_JBFULD010000338.1:0-4381 GCF_056400505.1 Terrabacter sp. P5_B1 | reverse complement strand
GCCGAAGGTCGCCGGTGGCCGCAAGCGGACCGGTCTGCTCATCGGCGGCGTCGCGACGGCGCTCGTCCTCGGCGGCGCCGGCGCGTTCGCCTTCCAGAGCCTGAGCGGAGGGGGCTCCCAGCCCGCCGACGTCCTGCCCGGCGACGCGTACGCCTACCTCCGCCTCGACATCGACCCCTCGGCCGGCCAGAAGATCGCCGCGGTGCGCTTCCTCGGCACGCTCCCGCAGGTCAAGGACACCCTCGGCAGCGACGACCCTCGCAAGAAGCTCTGGGAGATGGCCTCCAAGAACTCCAGCAACGACTGCGTCGCGAAGTTCGGCTACGACAAGGACATCGCGCCCTGGCTCGGCGACCGCGTCGGTGCAGCCATCCGACCCGGGGGCACTGAGAAGGCCCCGAACGTCGCCGTCGCGATCCAGGTCAAGGACGAGGCGGCCGCCAAGGACACGCTGACCAAGCTGTTCGCGTGCGACAAGAGCGGCGACACGGACCTGCGCATGAAGGACGGCTACGCCATCGTCACGCCGTCCGGCGTGGGAGACGCCACCCTGGCCGCGGTCGACAAGGGCTCGCTGGCCCAGAACGCCACCTTCACGCAGGACATGGGTGCGCTGGGCGAGCAGGGCATCATGTCGGCCTGGTTCGACATGGGCAAGGGCCTCGGGGAGATCCAGAAGCTGGGCGGGACGGCCGGCCTCAACGCCGTCTCCACGGCCGGCGCCAAGGGCCGGTTCGCTGCTGCGCTGCGCTTCGACGCAGACTACGTCGAGATGGCCGGCATCGTGCGCGGCGCCGACGGGGCCACGTCGGTCAAGGGCGACGGTGCCGAGATCGCGTCCCTCCCGGCCAACACGCTGGGGGCCCTCAACATCTCGGGCGCCGACCAGATGCTCGACGGCGCGTGGCCCGCACTCAAGAAGCAGATCGAGAGCCTCTCTTCCGCCGATGGGGCGTCCGACCCGATCGGCCAGATCGAGCAGCAGCTCGACGTCAAGCTCCCGGACGACCTCAAGGTCCTCCTCGGCCGGTCGTTCACCGTCGCGATGCCCGACCAGGACTTCAAGTCGGACGTCCCCACCATCGGCGCCAAGGTCGTCTCGAGCGATGCCAAGCGTGCCGACGAGATCGTCGGCCGCCTCATGGACGCCACCGGCGCGACCAGTGACATGCTGACGCACAAGGTCGAGGGCGACAAGGTCTTCGTGGCCACGACGCCCGGCTACGCCGACGACCTGAAGTCCGGCGGCAAGCTCGGGGACAGCGACGCCTTCAAGCTGGCCGTCGGCGACGTCAGCAGCTCCAGCGTCACGCTCTTCGTCGACCTCGACAAGGTCTACAAGCTGACCCAGGGACAGGTGGACGGCGAGGCCAAGACGTTCCTCGAGTCCCTGCGCGCCGTCGGCGTCAACTCCTCGACCACGGGCAAGGGTGAGGGCACCTTCACGCTGCGTGTCGTGGGCAACTGATCTCGACCTGCACGACGAAGGGCCTCGCTTCGGCGGGGCCCTTCGTCGTGCAGCGATCGGTCAGCCGGCCGCTGCGAAACCCGTGATCCCGAAGCCCTTCGACATGGGCACGCGAATCCGGTTGCCGGCGTAGGAGATTCCGCCGTCCACCGGCGAACGCACCGACCACCAGGCGGCGTCGAGGTCGCTGACCTCGGTCGTCGGCTCGGCGGCGACGAGCGCGGCCGCGGCGCCCACCCCGACGTGGCTCTCCATCATCGAGCCGACGATGGTGCGCAGCCCGGCGTCATGGGCGCGGCGCAGCATGTCCCGGCCGACCGTGAGAGACCCGCACTTGGCGAGCTTGACGTTGACGAGGTCGGCCGCGCGCAGCCGGATGATCCGTTCGAGGTCGAAGGGCCCGTAGCAGGACTCGTCGGCCATGACCGGCAGGCCGACACGCTCGCGCACCCAGGCGAGACCCTCGACGTCGTCGGCCACGACCGGCTGCTCGACGAACTCGACCCCGAGGTCGGCGACCTCGAGCGCCCGGATGACCTGGACGGCCTCCTCGCGGGTCCAGCCCTGGTTGGCGTCCAGCCGGATGGCGACGTCGGGCCCGACGGCATCGCGGACCGCCGCGACGCGCTGCACGTCGGTGGCCGCGTCGGTGCCCACCTTCATCTTGAGGGTGCGAAAGTCCTCCGCCACCCGCGCGCGGGCCGCGTCGGCGAGGGCGTCAGCCGCACCTGCCGACAGGGTGACGTCGGTGGTCAGCACGTCGCGTATGCCGTCCGGTCGGGCCGAGAGGACCGCGGCGACCGAGGTCCCCTCCGCCTGGGCGACGAGGTCGTGCAGGGCCGCGTCGACCGCGGCCTTGGCACCGAAGTTGCGGGCCACGGCGCGCTGGACGCCCGCTGCCGCGGCCGCGAGGTCATCCCGGTCGTCGAGCTCTTGGCCGGTGACGACCGGAGCGAGCATCGCCTCGATGCAGGCCGTGGCGCTGGCCAGGGACTCCCCCGTCACCTGCCAGACCTGCGGCGCCTCGCCCCAGCCGGTGCGGCCGTCGCTGTCGGTGATGGTGACGACCACGGTGTCGGTCGTCCCGGTGCGGCGCAGCGCGGTGACGAACGGCGTGTGCAGCGGCACGGACATGGTCGTCGTCGTCACCCGCTCGATGGTCGTCATGGCTGCTCCTCCCCCGCCGGGTGCTCGGCCCGCCAGACGTCCCGGGCGATGCCGGCGACGAAGGCCGCGGCCTCGGTCTCATCGAGGTCGACGGTCGTGCAGACCGCAAGGACGAACGGCTCCTCGCCAGGGGGACGCACCAGCGCCACGTCGTGCGAGACCCCGGGGATCCAGCCTGACTTGCTCGCCGTCGGCGTGCCCGGCGGCAGCCCGGCGGGCACCTGGTCGACGTGCACCTGGCGGGCCAGCATCGCCTCGACGGGGGCCAGCACGTGGTCGCCGCCGAGGGCCGGCTCGCGGCGCCCGACGGCGGCCATGACGAGCCCGAGGTCGGCAGCGGTCACGGTGTTCGAGATGCCCGCCGTGCGGGCGGCCGCGTCCTCGATGCCGCGTCCGACGACCATCGCCGGCGAGCAGCCGACGATGCGGAGCACCTCCGCGACCTCGTCGAGGCCGACGACGTCAATCAGCAGGTTGGTCGCGATGTTGCTCGAGTGGGTGATGGCCTGCTCGGCGAGCTCGGCGAGCGTGCGGGTGTCGCCGACGGCTGCCCACGTCCGGGGGTCCTGGTCGTCCGACTCGTCGAGGTCGAACGGCGACCCGTCGTGCACCGACGCGAACGTGCCCGAGACCCTGACCGGCGTGTCGAGGTCGAGCTCGCCGCGGACGACGCGGCGGAAGGCGGCGATGACGAGAGGCAGCTTCATGGTGGACGCGGCGTAGTGGGGCGCGAGCGCGTCGTGCTCGTAGCGGGACCGACCGTCGAGGTCGCCGAGCCACACCGAAACGACGGCTGGCTCCGACGCCGGCAAGTGGTGCCCGGTCGTGACGAGGATGAGACGTGAGTCGAGGTCCGAGAAGGGGCTGAGCACCCCAGCACGGTAGACGATCAGGCGGCGGAGGCGGACACCACGTCGTCCGACGCGACGGGCAGCGTGACGGTCGGAGCGAGACCTTCGCTCTCGGCCATCCGGCTGGACACGTCGATGAGCACCTGCGAGAGCGGCAGGGCGAGCGCGCCACAGATCGAGGCGAGCAGCTCCGAGGAGGCTTCCTTCTCGCCGCGCTCCACCTCGCTGAGATAGCCGAGGGAGACCGAGGCCGTGGCGGAGACCTCACGGAGGGTGCGGCCCTGGGCGCGGCGGCGCTCGCGCAGGACGTCACCGAGCTCGCGTCGCAACAGTGTCGTCATGCCGTCCTCCTTCAGGTCGCTGGTGTGGCGGTGTCGGGTGCGGGGTCACCGCCGGGGTGACCCGACAGCCCTACCGTACCCCGAGGGTCCCACGGCGGCGCAGGGGTTTGGCGCGTGGCGCCGGACTCCTGCACCGCGAGCCGGAGCACCGCCTCGACGGTCGCCGACCGGATCTCGGCCCTGGTCCCTTTCAACTCGAGCGCGCGCGTGGCTGTTCCCGACGGGCCGGCCACGGCCACGTGCACGGTGCCTGCGGGCTTGCCCTCCGACGGGCCCGGACCGGCCACCCCGGTTGTCGCCAGGCCCCACGTCGCCCCCAGCCGGCGGCGTACGCCCTCGGCCATCGCGACGGCGACGGCAGGGTCGACCGTGCCGACCCGCGCGACGAGGTCGGCGGGCACGTCCAGGAGCAGTGTCTTGACCTCGGCGGCATACGCCACGACTCCACCGAGCAGCACCGCGGAGGCCCCGGCGGTGTCGGCCACGGTGGCGGCGACGAGCCCAGCCGTCAGCGACTCGGCGCACCCCAGCGTCTGACCGGCCTCGGTCAGTGC
>NZ_JBFULD010000337.1:0-4402 GCF_056400505.1 Terrabacter sp. P5_B1 | reverse complement strand
GGCAGGAGGAGGTCTTCGGGCCGGTCGTCGCGGTCATGCCGTTCGACGACGAGGCGGACGCGATCGCCAAGGCCAACGACACGGCATACGGCCTCTCGGGGTCCATCTGGACGCGCGACCTGGGACGCGGCCTGCGCGTCGCGCGCGGCGTCGAGGCCGGCAACCTGTCGGTCAACTCGCACAGCAGCGTCCGCTACTCCACACCCTTCGGCGGCTTCAAGCAGAGCGGCATCGGACGCGAGCTCGGGCCCGACGCGCTCGACGCGTTCACGGAGGTCAAGAACGTCTTCATCTCGACCGACTGACGGTCAGTCACCACACACTTGACACGCATTTCACTGGGATGGAAGGAAATCCACATGGCAGGCAGGCTCGACGGCAAGGTCGCGGTCATCACGGGCGGATGCTCGGGCATCGGTCTCGCGACGGTGCTGCGGTTCGCCGAGGAGGGCGCGAAGGTTGTCATCGGTGACCTCGACGAGACGAACGGCACCCGCATCGCCGACGAGGTCGGCGCCACCTTCGTGCGCGCCGACGTCGTGAGCAAGGAGGACGTCGACGCGCTGTTCCGGACGGCGAAGGAGACCTATGGCTCGGTCGACATCGCCTTCAACAACGCGGGTATCAGCCCGCCCGAGGACGACTCCATCCTCGACACCGACCTCGATGCCTGGCGCAAGGTGCAGGAGGTCAACCTCACATCGGTCTACCTGTGCTGCAAGGCAGCCCTGCCCTACATGCTCGAGCAGGGCAAGGGCTCGATCATCAACACGGCATCGTTCGTCGCCGTGATGGGCGCGGCCACGTCGCAGATCTCCTACAGCGCGAGCAAGGGCGGTGTCCTCTCGATGTCCCGCGAGCTCGGAGTGCAGTTCGCCCGTCAGGGTGTCCGCGTCAACGCGCTGTGCCCCGGGCCGGTCAACACGCCGCTGCTCCAGGAGCTCTTCGCCAAGGACGAGGAGCGTGCCGCGCGCCGGCTCGTCCACGTCCCGATGGGGCGTTTCGGGGAGCCGGAGGAGATGGCCAACGCCGTGCTCTTCCTCGCCTCCGACGAGTCGAGCTTCATGACGGCCTCGACGTTCCTCGTCGACGGTGGCATCTCGGGCGCGTACGTCACCCCGCTCTGAGGCGCGTGGGAGGCTGGAGCAGGAGGTCGTCGTCATGGGTCGTGCGGTCATCGGGATCACCGCCTACGTCGAGCGGGCGTCGTGGGRTCGCTGGGTGGATGTGCCCGGGGCCCTCGTGCCGCACCGCTACGTCCGACAGGTCGAGGAGGCGGGCGGGATCGCGATCGTCATCCCGCCACGCCCGGACTTCGATGACGGGACGGCGCTCGAGATCGTCGAGCGCCTCGACGGCGTCATCCTCGCCGGTGGGGTCGACGTGGCGCCCGAGCTCTACGCCGACGAGCGCCACGCCTCGGTGCAGGCCTCGAGGCCCGACCGGGACTCGACCGAGCTCGCCATCGCGAGGGCGACGGCCGAGACCGACCTGCCGGTCCTGGGGATCTGCCGAGGCATGCAGGTCATGGCGGTCGCGGCAGGCGGCCTGCTCGAACAGCACCTGCCCGACCGCGTCGGTCACCACGACCACTCGCCCGCTCCGGCGACGTACGGCAGCCACCCCGTGCGGACCGTCGCCGGGACGCGACTCGCCGGCATCCTCGGTGAGGAGGCCGACGTGCCGAGCTACCACCACCAGTCGGTGCTGACCCACCCCGGCTACGCGGCGTCGGCGTGGGCCGACGACGGGACGCTCGAGGCGATGGAGGACCCGGATGCCTTCTTCCGCCTCGCGGTCCAGTGGCACCCCGAGGTCGGCACCGACCCGCGCCTCTTCCGGGCCCTCGTCGAGGCGGCCGTGAGCCGACGTCGGCGACCGTCGTGACCAGCGCCTCCGGGTCCACCATCCGGACGCGGTGTTTCGCCGGGGTATCGCGAGCCCTAGCGTGAGCGTGTGATGAAGCGCCCCGTGCCCACCGGCACCCTCATTATCGAATAGCGCGACGAGCACCCCTCGTCGCGCAGACCTCCCAACCCTGGGGGGTCTTTTTGTTTCCCGAAACACCCCGACGGAGACACCGCGAAGGCCACCACCCCGGCCGCCGCGACCACGAGAAGAGACCGGGACGCCACCCACACCCGCGTCGGCCCGCCTGCACCAGGCGGTCGGCCGAACCCCCGAGATCAAGGACAATGACGGTCATGGAAGCGCTGCACGTCTACGACACCACCCTGCGCGACGGCGCCCAGCAGGAGGGACTCAACCTCTCGGTGTCGGACAAGCTCGCCATCGCCGGGCTGCTCGAGGATCTCGGGGTCGACTTCATCGAGGGTGGCTGGCCCGGCGCCAACCCGAAGGACACCGAGTTCTTCGAGCGCGCCCGGACCGAGCTCGACCTGCGCCACGCGACCCTCGCCGCCTTCGGGGCCACCCGTCGGGCGGGCGGGGTCGCGGCGCAGGACCCCCTCGTCCAGGCGCTCGTCGACTCCCGGGCGTCCGTGGTGTGCCTCGTCGCGAAGTCGCACACCGGCCACGTCGAGCGGGCGTTGCGCACCACGCTCGAGGAGAACCTCGAGATGGTCCGTGACACCGTCGGCCACCTCGTCGCCCACGGCCGCCGCGTCTTCGTCGACTGCGAGCACTTCTTCGACGGCTGGCGCCTCGACCGCGACTACGCCCTGTCCGTCGTCCGCACGGCCCACGAGGCCGGCGCCGAGGTCGTCGTGCTGTGCGACACGAACGGCGGCATGCTCCCGCACCAGGTCGAGGAGGTCGTCACCGACGTCATCGCCTCGACGGGGGCCCGGGTCGGCGCGCACTGCCACAACGACACCGGCTGCGCGGCCGCCAACTCCGTGGCCGCCGTGCGAGCCGGGGCCACCCACGTGCAGGGCACCGTCAACGGCTACGGCGAGCGCACCGGCAACGCCGACCTCATCACCGTCGCGGCCAACCTGCAGTTCAAGCTGGGCCTCGAGGCCATGGAGCCGGCCGCCTTCGCCCGGGCCATGCACATCGCGCACGCCATCAGCGAGGTCACCAACGTTCCCGCCTACAGCCGCCAGCCCTACGTCGGCGCGAGCGCCTTCGCCCACAAGGCCGGCCTGCACGCGAGCGCCCTCAAGGTCGACCCGGACCTGTACCAGCACATGGACCCGGATCTCGTCGGCAACGGCATGCGCACCCTGGTCTCCGACATGGCGGGCCGCGCGAGCATCGAGCTCAAGGCGCGCGAGGCCGGTCTCGACCTGTCCGACCGCCCCGATGTGGTCGCCGACGTGCTCGCCGAGGTCAAGGCCCTCGAGCTGCGGGGCTGGACCTTCGACGCCGCCGACGCCACCGTCGAGCTGATGCTCCGCGAGGCGCTCGAGCCCGGCTGCACCGACTACTTCGAGGTCGAGTCGTGGCGCGTCATCACCGACTCGTCGGGCGAGGGCGACGCCACCTCGGAGGCGACGGTCAAGCTGCGTGCCGACGGGGCGCGCCTCATCGCCACCGGTGAGGGCAACGGTCCGGTCAACGCCCTCGACCACGCCTTGCGTGAGGCCCTGACCCGGGCCTACCCCGAGATGGAGAAGATCGAGCTCATCGACTTCAAGGTGCGCATCCTCGACGCGTCGCACGGCACCGACGCCGTGACGCGGGTGCTCATAGAGACCTCGGACGGCGAGACGTCGTGGGACACCATCGGCGTCGCCGGCTCGATCCTCGCCGCGTCGTGGCGGGCCCTCACCGACGGCATCGTGCACGGCCTGCTCCGTCAAGGGGTCCCGAGACGCTGAACCCCTCGCCGCGCCCGCGCGAGGTCAGCCGGCGGTCAGCTCGTCGGCGTGACGGTGGGCGACGCGCCACGCGCGCTCGGGAGGAGGCGACGCGTGAGTCCGGGCAGCCAGGCGGGCGCGCTGGCCAGGAACCTCGAGACCGGGATCCCGGGTGCGCCCCGCGGGATCGCGCCCAGGAGTCCCTCGGGCAACCCCTCGAACTTCTCGCGGTTCGTCCGCTCGATGACGTCCGCATCGTCCGGCCACGAACCGATGACGAGGCCAAGCTGTCGGATCCCTCTGTGCGACAAGGCCTCTCGTGACAGCATCGTGTGGTTCAGCGTGCCGAGCGCGCTCCGGGCGACGACGACCACCCCACTGTCGGGAAGGGCAGACGCGAGGTCGGCCAGGGTCTCACCTGCATCGGTGAGCTCGACGAGCAGCCCTCCCGCGCCTTCGACGACGACGAGGTCGTGGCATGCGACCAGCGACGCGACGCGCTCCACGTGGTCCGCCAGGGTGGGCAGCCCGGCGCCCTGGAGACGCGCCGCCGGCCTCGGCGCCATGGGCGCCTCGAGACGCACCCCCTCGACCGTTGCCACACCCGTGAGCCGTTCGACCTCGGCCATGTCGCCGGG
>NZ_JBFULD010000336.1:0-4428 GCF_056400505.1 Terrabacter sp. P5_B1 | reverse complement strand
GGCTCGTGCAGGTCGATCTCGTGGGCGAGGATGCCGCTGACCGGCGCCATGTGCTGCTCGTCGTCCCGCCACGCGCCCTGCACGTGGACGGTGGGGGCATAGAGACCGGGCCCGAGCCGCCGGTAGAAGGCAGGAGTCTCGCGGTCGAGCTCGACGGCAGTGTCTTCACGGGTGTCGCTGGTCACGCGACCACCCTAGGCAGACGCTTCGCGGTCCCGTGCAGCGCCACCGCCGGGCCCGTCGGACAGCCCCAGCCCGAGGTCGACCATGCGGACCAGGCGCGGCGCGAGCTCGTCGACGGCGCCCGGCGGGAGGTCGCGCAGCGGCCCCTCGAGCGCGAGCATCGCCATGCCGTGCACGGCCGACCAGGCGAGCAGCTCAGCTCCCGGGCGTTCGTGCTCGGACATGACTCCCGCGTCGACCATGGCGTCGAGGGAGTCGGCGAGCAGCTGGAAGGGGGTGCGTCCACCTTCGCCGGCAGCCTCGGCCGACGCGGCCCGGCTGAGGTCGACGGGCACGGCGAAGGCCGCGCGGAACAGGCCCGGCTCGTCCATGGCGAAGCGCAGGTAGCCGACGCCGACGGCCCGGAAGCGCGCCCGCGCCCGCGGACCGGCGTCCAGGTCGTCGGGAACGCCGTCCATCGTGGCGCTGATGACGTCGGCGGCGCGCGCCTGCGCCCGGGAGACGACCTCGCCGAGGAGCGCGTCGCGGTCGGCGAAGTGGCGGTAGGCCGCATTGGCCGACACGCCGACGCGACGGGTCGCCTCACGCAGGACGACCTTGTCGGGGCCGCCCTCGCGGGCGAGGTCCGTGCCGGCCTCGAGCAGGGCGCGGCGCAGGTCGCCGTGGTGGTAGGTCGCCCGGGCCGCCGGGATGTCAGCGGCGTCGGGGGCGGCGGACGGGGTCACAGGCCCATCATGCTCCGGGGGCGGCGCGACGGGCGCCACCCGTCCTCGGGATGGACGTCGGTGTCGTCGTCAGAACCCGAAGCGTCGAGCGGTACCGCGCACAGCTTCGGCGGAGGCCCGCAGGCCCGACAGCTCCTCGTCCGTCATCGGCACCTCGATGCGGTCGCCGACCCCGCCGGCATGGACGATGGCCGGCACCGATAGGCAGACGTCGCTGATGCCGTAGTAGTCGTCGAGCAGCGACGAGACCGGGAGGATGCGGCGCTCGTCGTGGAGCACCGCCTCGATGACTCGCGTCGCCGCGAGGCCGATCGCGTAGTTCGTGGCGCCCTTGCCCTCGATGACCCGGTAGGCCGACTGCATGACGTCGGTGGCGATGCGGCTGCGCGCCTCCTCGTCGAGCGCGATGCGCCCGTCCGGGGTGCGCCACTGGAGCAGCGGCACCGAGCCGATCGAGGCGGACGACCACAGCGGCAGCTCGGAGTCGCCGTGCTCGCCGATGACGTAGGCGTGCACGCTCTGGGCGGCGACCCCGGTGTGCTCGGCGAGCAGGAAGCGCAGCCGCGACGAGTCGAGGACGGTGCCCGAGCCGAAGAGCCGCTCCGGCGGGAGCCCGGACACCTGGAGCGCGGCATACGTCACGACRTCGACCGGGTTGGTGACGATGAGGTGGACGGCGTCCGGCGCGACCTCGACGAGCCGGGGAAGGATCGACCGCATGATGCCGATGGTCGACTCGGCGAGGTCGAGACGGGACTGGCCGGGCTTCTGCTTGGCGCCGGCCGTGAAGACGATGACGTCGGAGTCGGCGAGGACCTCGATGTCGTCCGACCCGCCGACGTGTGCCATCGGGACGAACTGGATGCCGTGGCTGAGGTCGAGCGCCTCGGCGTGGACCTTGGCGGCGTTGACGTCGAAGAGCGCGACGTTCTTCGCGACGCCACGCATCAACGCGGCATACGCCAGGGTCGCGCCGACGGCGCCTGCCCCGACGATGCCCAGCTTGGTTGTGCGGCGGCGCGCTCCGTCCCCCGGTGCCTGCGCGGTCATGGTCCGGTCCTCCGTCGCTCGTCGTCCGAACTCGCTGTCGGGCCTGTGCTGCCCACGCTAGCGGCGGTGCGGCGCGCTGCGTGTGACGATGGGGACGTGGACCAGCCGATGGACGCCGTCGACCCCCTCGCTGGCTACCCGGTGCAGGCTCCGCCGCTCCGGCCACCCGTCGTCTTCGACCAGGTGTGGCGCGACCTGACCTTCGTGCACTGGCCGGTCGACCCGGACTCCGTCCGGCAGCTCTTCCCCGAGGGCACCCGCCCGGACGTCTTCGCCGACGGCAGCACCTACGTCGCGCTCGTCCCGTTCGTCATGGACGGCATGCGCCTCGGGCGGGCTCCGTCCCCGCGCGTGCCGTGGCTGGGCAGCTTCCTCGAGACGAACATCAGGCTCTACTCGGTCGACGACGCCGGGCGCCACGGGGTGCTCTTCCGCTCCCTCGAGACCGAGCGCGCCCTCGTCGTGGCCGCGGCGCGGCTCGGCCTCGGGATCCCCTACACCTGGGCCCGGCTGCGCCGGCACCGCGACGGCGACCGGGTCACCTACGAGAGCCGGCGGCGGGCCCCTGAGCGGGGGCTCCGGAGCGTCCTCACCGTCCGCGTCGGTGAGCGCGTCGAGCCGACCCCGCTCGAGACCTGGCTCACGGCCCGCTGGGGCGCCCACACGCGGGTGGCGGGGCGCACGCTCTGGGTCCCCAACGAGCACGAGGCGTGGCCGTTGTATGCCGCGACGGTCGTCGAGCTCGCCGACGACCTCCTCGCGGCGAGCGGTGTCACCCCCTCCGGACCCCGGTTGCGGGCGCTGTGGTCGCCCGGCGTGGCCACGCGCTTCGGGCGACCGTCGCGCGTGGCCTGACCGGCTGGCCCCCTGGTTGGTCGGGCGAGCGCTCCTAGGCGAAGAGCTCGCGCAGGCACGCCTCGAACATCGTCGTGTGCGCTTCGACGTCGGCGGCCGTCGTGGCCGGGCTCATGAGGGCCATGTTGTGGAAAGGCGTCAGGAGGATGCCGCGGTTGAGGGCGTAGAGGTGGAGGTACTGCTGCAGCTCGAAGTCGTCGGCGTCGTGCGCCTCCTGCCCGTCGTGCGACGGGCGGCCGGAGAAGTTGTACTCCGCCCGGGCGCCGAGCCGGGTCACGTGCCAGTCGGCACCCACGGCGTCGATGCCCGCCTGCACGCCGTCGGCCCACGCGTCGGCGAGCGGCACCATGTGCTCGAACGTCTCGGTCGTCATGACGTGCTCGAGGGTGGCCTTCATCGCGGCCATCGACAGGCCGTTGCCGGCGAGCGTGCCGCCGATGCCGCCCACGTCGATGTCCTCCAGCTCGATCGAGCGGGCGATCCGGTCGGCGATGTCCTGACTGAAACCGAAGGTGCCACAAGGGATTCCGCCGCCGATGGACTTGCCGATGACGAGCATGTCGGGGACGAGTCCGTGCGCTCCGGTGTAGCCGCCCGGGCCGGCGCAGATGGTGTGGGTCTCGTCGTTGACGAGCAGCGCGCCGTAGCGCGTCGCCAGCTCGCGCACCCCCTCGTTGTAGCCGGGGTCGGGCAGGACGATGCCGATGTTCGTCAGGGCGGGCTCGACGACGATCGCCGCCACGTCGCCGTGGGCCAGGGCCCGCTCGAGCGCCCCGAGGTCGTTGAACTCGACGACGCGGGTCGTCTCCGACGTGTCGACCGGGGCGCCGATGTTGCTGCGCCGGTCGACCGTCGACCCGTCCGGGGCCAGCGTCGCGAACGCCTCGTCGACCGAGCCGTGGTAGCACCAGTTGTGCACGACGACCTTGCTGCGGCCGGTCAGGTGCCGGGCGTAGCGGATCACGTGCCGGTTGGCGTCGGTGGCGGTCAGCGTGAACTGCCAGTAGGGCAGGCCGAAGCGCTCGGCCAGCCCCGTGGACACCGCGATCGCGTCCTCGGTGGGCAGCATCGTGGTGATCCCACGGGCGAGCTGTCGGGTCACGGCCTCGACGGTGGGTGCGGGCGAGTGGCCCATCATGGCGCCCGTGTCGCCGAGGCAGAGGTCGACGTGGTCGATGCCGTCGACGCAGGTGAAGTGGGCGCCTTCGGCGTGCTCGACGAAGACCGGGAAGTCGCCGGGCCACTTGACCATCCAGCTCATCGGGACACCGCCGGGCATGTGGGCGGCTGCCTGCTCGGCGAGGGCCCGGGACCTGGGCCGGGCGGCGGTGAAGGCGGCGCGTTCGCGGGCGTGCAGCTCGGCCAGGCGGGCGCGGTCGACGGTGCTCATGATCGCATCATGCCGTGACCCGGCGCACGGCGGAAGTCACGGTCCGAACCGCGTCACGCCGCGGATTCCGTAGGCCTTTGATGCTGATTCAAGTGAAACGGCAGAGCCGCGGGGGTCGTCTCCCGGGCAGCAGAGGTGGCATGATCCCGGCCATGCCCCCGAGCGGTTACCGCGGCCTCAGCCTCTGGCACGACACGATCGACGACATCGAGCCACGTCCTGCGC
>NZ_JBFULD010000335.1:0-4457 GCF_056400505.1 Terrabacter sp. P5_B1 | reverse complement strand
CCCCGCTCGGGGTCCGGGCTCTTCACGTCAGCCGCCGTCGAGCTGGACCCCGGTCGAGCTCCAGACGCGCATCGAGGCCGCAGCCATCGACACGAACTCACCCGCCGCAACGGGATCGCTCGGGGGAGCGGGGCGCTCGTCGGTGCTGTCCCAGAGGAGYACGTATGCCGTCACGCCAGGCGCCGCGGGCAGCGTGACGTCGACCGCGCCTGCCGACCCGTTGACGACGAGGAGCACCGACTGCTCGGAGATCGCGGCCCCGTTGAAGAGACCCTGCAGCACGGCAACCGCGGGTCCGTCCCAGTGGTCTCCCATCGGCGCGCCGTCGGCCCTGAACCACGCGAGGTCGGTCGAGCCGTCGGGGCGGATCCGCCGGCCGGAGAAGAAGGCCCGCTGTCGAAGGACCGGGTGGTCGCGACGCAGTCGTACGAGGTGGCGGGTGGTCTCGAGCAGGTCCTCCTGCCACGGATCGAGGTCCCACGACGTCCAGGTGATCTCGTTGTCCTGGGCGTACGGGTTGTTGTTGCCGCGCTGGCTGCGTCCGATCTCGTCCCCGGCGCCCAGCATCGGCACACCGGTCGACAGCAGCAGCGTGCCGAGCAGGTTGCGCATCGACCGGCGCCGGGCCGCGGCGATGTCGGGGTCGTCGGTGCGCCCCTCGACCCCGTGGTTCCACGACCGGTTGTCGTTGGACCCGTCGGTCCCGCTGTGACCATTGACCCCGTTGTGCTTCGTGTCGTAGACCGTGAGGTCGGCCAGCGTGAACCCGTCGTGGGCGGTGACGAAGTTGACCGAGGCGATGGTGCCACGGTCGTGCCGGTCGAAGAGGTCCTGCGACCCGGCGAGCCGGGTGGCCAGCTCACGGACGCCGTGGCCGACGCCGCCCGACGCGGACGCGGCGAGGTCGCGCAGCCAGAAGGTGCGGGTCGCGTCACGGTAGCGGTCGTTCCACTCCGAGAACGGTGGGGGGAACTGGCCGGTTCGCCAGCCGTGCAGACCCAGGTCCCACGGCTCGGCGATGAGCTTCGCTCGCGACAGGCACGGGTCGGTGCGCAGCGCCACGAGGAAGGGGTGGTCGGTGTCGTAGCCGTCGTCCTTGCCGCGTCCCAGCGCGACGGCGAGGTCGAATCGGAAGCCGTCGACGTGGCACTCCTGCACCCAGTAGCGCAACGAGTCGAGGACCATCCGCGCCACGACGGGGTGCGTCAGGTCGAGGGTGTTGCCGCATCCGGTGACGTCGATGTCACGACCGCGACCGTCGACGCGGTAGTAGGCGCGCTGGTCGAGCCCGCGCCACGAGAGGGTCATGTGCTCCCGCGAGTTCTCCGCCGTGTGGTTGTAGACGACGTCGAGCAGCACCTCGATGCCGGCGGCGTGCAGGTCCTTGACCATCGCCTTGAACTCATCGAGGGCGCCCTGCGGGTCCGGCCTCGACGCGTACGCCGCGTGCGGCGCGAAGAATCCCATTGTGTTGTAGCCCCAGTGGTTCGTCAGCCCGCGCAGCACGAGGTCGGGCTCGTGCGTGAAGGTGTGGATCGGCAGCAGCTCGACGGCCGTGACACCCAGCCCGAGCAGGTGGTCGACGAAGGCGGGATGGGCCAGGCCGGCATACGTGCCGCGGAGCTCCTCGGGGACACCCGGGTGCAGCTTCGTGGCGTTCTTGACGTGCACCTCGTAGATCAGCGACTCGGTGAGCGAGCGTCTCGGGAACTCGTCTGCCCCCCAGTCGAACTCGTCCTCGACGATGACGCAGCGCGGCATGTGTGGCGCGGAGTCGCGGTCGTCGCGCACCCAGAGGTCGCCCCGGAGGTCGGGACCGACCCGATGGGCGTAGAGGGCGGGGTCGAGGCGCACCTCGCCCTCGATGGCGCGGGCGTAGGGGTCGAGGAGCACCTTGGCGGGGTTGTGCAGCAGTGACCGGTCCGGGTCCCAGTCCCCGTCGACACGGAAGGCGTAGCGCTGGCCGGCGCTGACCCCTGGCACCGTGTCGAACCACGTCCCGTGGGCGCGGTGACGCAGTTGCACCCGCCGCTCCGTCGTCGTGCCGTCGCCGGCCTGGTCGAAGAGACAGACCTCGACCGAGCGAGCGTGGCCGGCGTAGACGGAGAACTGCGCCCCCTCGGCGGTCAGCCGGACCCCGAGCTCCGGTGGCAGGTCGGGGGTCGCGGGCGGGGGCGGGCACATGTGTCTGAGCGTAGGGGTGGTCAACGGCATCCCCGGGTCGGATCGACCTCGCCGCGCGGGCTGGTTACGGTTGACGCATGACCGATCCGACTTCGCTGCCCAACTTCATGCCGAGCGCCCCCGACGCCGGCCCCACCGCGAGCCCCAACGGCGCCTCCGCCAGCGACGCACCGGTGCGCGACCGCATCCTGGAGGTCCTGAAGGGCCTCGGCATCGAGGCGAGCGTCGACGGCGACGGCGACCTCGAGTTCGCCATCGTCGACGACCAGGGCACGAGCACCACGCTCTTCGCCCGGGTGGCCGAGGGCGACCTGGCCCTCGTCCGCTTCTTCGGCCAGTGGCAGCTCGCCGAGCCCGTCTCAGCGGACCGCAACGAGCGCCTGGCCCGCTGCAACGACCTGACGATGCAGCTCAACATCGTCAAGCTCTCGCTCGTCCAGGAGAGCCTCGTCGTCTCCGCCGAGCACGTCATCACCCCGAACGCCGACCTCGACATCCTCGTGCCGCTGTCGGTCAACCACATCCTCCAGAGCGTGGGCTTCTTCTTCCAGTCCTGGCTGCCGATGGACGACGCGCCCTCCGGCATGCCCGGCGACGCCTGATGGGCGAGTTCGTCCGGCTCGAGGTCGAGGACGGCGTCGGCACGATCCGTCTCGACCGGCCGAAGATGAACGCCCTCAACGTCCAGGTCCAGGAGGAGATCCGCGAGGCTGCCTCGGAGGCGACGGCTCGCCCCGACGTCAAGGCCGTCATCGTCTACGGCGGTGAGCGCGTCTTCGCCGCCGGCGCGGACATCAAGGAGATGCAGGCCATGTCGTACACCGACATGGTCGAGCGCTCCGGCCCGCTCATGACCTCGATCAGTGCCGTCGCTCGCATCCCCAAGCCGGTCATCGCCGCCATCACGGGCTACGCGCTCGGCGGAGGCTGCGAGCTGGCCCTGGCCTGCGACTTCCGCGTCGTCGCGGACGACGCCAAGCTCGGCCAGCCGGAGATCCTCCTCGGTGTCATCCCGGGCGCCGGCGGCACCCAGCGCCTGTCGCGCCTCGTCGGTGCCTCGCGTGCCAAGGAGATCATCTTCAGCGGTCGCTTCGTCGACGCCCAGGAGGCGCTCGCGATCGGGCTCGCCGACAAGGTCGTGCCGGCCGCCGACGTCTATACGGCGTCCCGCGAGTGGGCGGCCACCTTCGTCGGGGCGGCGTCGTATGCCGTCCGCGCCGCCAAGGAGGCCATCGACCGCGGTCTCGAGGTGGATCTCGAGACCGGTCTCGAGATCGAGCGGCTGCTCTTCGCATCCCTCTTCGCGACGAAGGACCGCGAGATCGGCATGACCTCGTTCGTCGAGCAGGGACCGGGCAAGGCCGAGTTCGAGGGTCGATGACCACACCGCTGGACGTCCTCGTGTTCTACTCGCCCGTCGAGTCGACCGAGGACGTCCTCGCGGCGGTCTTCGCCGCGGGGGCCGGCGCCATCGGGGACTACCGCGACTGCGCCTTCGTGGTGCGCGGCACCGGCCGGTTCCGGCCCCTCGCCGGGGCGAACCCCACCATCGGCGCCGTCGGCGACCTCGAGACGGTCGACGAGGACCGCGTCGAGCTCGTGCTCGACCGGCACCTGAGAGCCGACGTCGTCGCGGCGCTCCGGGCGGCGCACCCCTACGAGGAGCCGGCCTTCCACCTCATCGAGACAGCCGACCCGGTCGCCCCCTGAGCGACGTCCTCACGGGGTCTTGAAACCACCGTTGCTGTGCAGCAGCTGGCCGTTGATCCAGCCGCCGGCCTCGGAGAAGAGGAACCGCACGAGGTCCGCGGTGTCGCGCGGGGTGCCCAGTCGGCCGGCAGGGGTCTCGGCCACGCCGAGAGCGCGGATCCGGTCGTCCATCCACCCGGTGTCGATGGGGCCGGGGTTGATCACGTTGGCACGCAGGCCGCGGTCGGCGAGCTCGAGCGCCGCCGCGATGACGATGCGGTCCAGTGCGCCCTTGCTCGAGCCGTAGGGCAGGTTGTTCGCGGTGTGGTCGCTCGTCAGGGCCACGACGCGGGCCGCTGCGGGTCCGCCCGGTGCCTGCACCGGGAGCCGCTCGCCGAACGCGCGGATGAGCAGCCACGGGGCGCGGGCGTTGACGGCGTAGTGCCGGTCCCAGCTCTCGAGCGAGGTCGAGAGGATCCCGCTGTCGACCGACTCGCAGTGCGACATGACGAGGCCCGTGACCGGACCCAGCCGCTCGGTGGCAGCCGTGACGAGCGCTTCCGGCGTCGCCGCGTCGGCGAGGC
>NZ_JBFULD010000334.1:0-4458 GCF_056400505.1 Terrabacter sp. P5_B1 | reverse complement strand
GCCCGAGCGCGCTGACCACCGACGCGGCCACGGGGCACATCGCGACGGGTGAAGGAGTCGTCGCCGGCGAGGTGTCCCGCGACAACGTCGCGCACGTCATCCGCTCGGTCGCCGAGCACCCGGACTCGACGGCCCGTCGGGTCCTCCCCTTCAACGACGGGTTCCAGCCCATCGACGAGGTCGTCGCCACCGCCTGACCGCCCGGGTCCCGGCGCGAGCTCAGGGCGCGGTCACGGGGAGGGCCAGGACGACATTGATGTCATCGTAGTTGCCGATCGACGGGTTCCAGGTGCCGCCGCACGTGGCGAGCAGCAGGCGCTCCGGGCCGTTGAAGTCGTAGAGGTGCTGCGAGGCGATGAGGCGTGGGTACGCCTGTGCGGAGCTGATCTCGCGCCACACCTTCGTGACCCGGTAGGAGCAGACCGAGCCGTTGTCCTGGCGCAGCTGGATGAGCTGACCCGTGGCGATGCGACTGGCGAAGTCCTCCTGGAAGATGGCTGACCCGTCGCGGTACGTGTGCCCGTCGACGAGGACCGTGCCGGTGCCCGACCCGGGCCTGGGCCCGGCGGCATACCAGCCGGCGTGGGTTCGGTCGGTCGGTGTGCCGAGTGGCAGCGATCCGTTTGCGTCACGTCGGCCGGCGCGGTCGAGCCCAACCCGTTCGAAGGGTGCGTCCACCCCGAGGGCGGGGATGCGCAGCCGCTTCGGCTCGCCGCCCCGGCACGATGCCGGTGAGCGGGACGTCATCGTCGGCGGCGCGGAGATGCGCGCTGGAGCCGCGGCGCGTGTGGGTTCAGGGGCCGTCGCCTCCGACGAACTCGGCGGCGCGGATGAGGTCGTGGGCGGGGAGGCGTCGAGCGCCGGGTCAGCCCAGCTCGAGACGGGGGCCTGACCCGGCGGTGGCTGTGACCCCGGGTGGGGCAGCAGATACCAGAGGCCGGCCACGACGAGCAGCACGGCGACGACCGCCGGGAGTTGGCGTCGACCCATCAGCCGGCCCCTTCCACAAATCGCAGGCACGTCGGACCCGGCCACCGGCGGGTGCGCGGTGGCCGGGGACCGTCAGGTCAACGAGCGGCGTTCTCCCGGCGACGGCGCAGTGCCTCGCCGGCCGCCAGTGCGAGTCCGCTTGCGAGCAGGCCCGATCCGAGGAGCCGGTGGCCCGAGGACACTTGACCGTCGCCGCCCGTGTGCGGTGCGCCGACGCCAGGCACGAGACTGGTGCCGCCGCCGTTGTTCGGGCGGCCGTTGCCACCGCCGCCGCCGTTACCGCCGGCAGGAGTGGTCGTGGTCGCGACGGGTACGGTGGTCGTGCTGACCGGCACGTTCGTGGTCGCTGCGGTGGTGGTGGGTGCGGTGGTGACCGTGCCGCCCCCGTCGCCGCCACCGTCGCCGCCACCGTTGCCACTCGGTTCCGTGGTGGTCGGTTCCGTGGTGGTCGGTTCCGTGGTGGTCGGTTCCGTGGTGGTCGGTTCCGTGGTGGTCGGTTCCGTGGTGGTCGGTTCCGTGGTGGTCGGTTCCGTGGTGGTCGGTTCCGTGGTGGTCGGTTCCGTCGTGGTCGGCTCCACGGTGCTCGGCACGGTGGTGGTCTCCGACGGAGGCAACACAGGGAGGCACGCTCCGAGACCCGGGTCCTCACCGCCGGCCTGCACGATCACTGCATCGTTGTGGGTGCCTTGGAACTTCCCCCCTGCCACGGCTGCCTCGTCCACCAGAAGCGGGTTGCGGCCCGCCTTGAGCACCCGGTCGGCACTGGAACCGACGTAGACGCACACCCACACCTGGTGGGCGTCTCCCGGCGACGCCTCTGCGGTCCAGCCTGTCGCAAGCGCTGCGGCTCCGGTGGTCGCCAATCCTCCCGCCGCTACCAGGGTGATGACTCGACGCGGAAGTCGGATCGTTCTCTGATTCATGATGCAGCTGTCCCCTTAAAGTCGTGGCGGCGCGTTTTGCCCCCCGCGCCTGAAGCCCGAACAGGGCCTTTCTATCCCGTTTTGGTAAGGAGATATGGGTGTACAGCGAAGAAAGTTAAGAGAATCCCCATCTATCCGTAAATATTTGGTCAAATAAGTCGGGAATGTCCGAATTATCCGGCGGACAAAGGTTGGGCATAACGCCACCCGTGGCCTACCGAGTCCTCGGGGCTGCTGCTCAGGGATCTCGGCGCATGTGCGCCCCGGCCATGCGTGGACGTACGCTCGATCGGGTCGCCCGCCACCCCTGGGCGACAGCCGTCAACGACGACACGGAGTCAGGACACATGGCGCTCAGCGTTTTCGACCTCTTCTCGATCGGCATCGGTCCGTCGAGCTCACACACCGTCGGGCCGATGCGGGCCGCGGCGCTCTTCGCGGAGCGGCTGCAGGACGAAGGCGTCCTCGACCGGGTCGCGCGAGTGCGCTCGCAGCTGTTCGGCTCGCTCGGCGCCACCGGTCACGGGCACGGGAGCGACAAGGCCGTCCTGCTCGGCCTCACGGGTGAGCGGCCCGAGCTGTGCGACCCGCGCAAGGTCGAGGGACGGCTCGCCGAGATCCGCGCGACGAAGCGGCTCTCGCTGCTCGGCCAGCGCGAGATCGACTTCAACGAGGACGAGGACCTCACCCTGCACCGCCGCAAGACCCTTCCGGTGCACCCGAACGGCATGACGTTCACGGCGCTCGACGCCGACGGCCACACGCTCGCCGAGCACACGTACTACTCCGTCGGCGGCGGCTTCGTCGTCGGCGAGGACGTCGACGGCTCGACCATGGTCGTGCAGGACACGACCCCGGTCGCGCACCCGTTCCGCACCGGCGACGAGCTGCTCGCCCACTGCAAGGAGACCGGCAAGTCGATCGCCCGCATCATGCTCGAGAACGAGCTGTCGTGGCGCACCGAGCAGGAGGTCCGTGCCGGCCTGCTCGAGATCTGGCGCGTCATGAAGGAGTGCGTCCGCAACGGCATCGCCACCGAGGGCGTGCTGCCCGGCGGTCTGCGCGTGCGCCGTCGCGCGCCCGAGCTGGCCCGGCGCCTCCAGCTCGAGGGGGAGAGCGACGACCCGCTGCGCGGCATGGACTGGATCACCCTCTACGCGCTCGCCGTCAACGAGGAGAACGCGTCGGGCGGCCGCGTCGTCACCGCCCCGACCAACGGCGCGGCCGGCATCATCCCGGCCGTCCTGCACTACTACGTGAACTTCGTCAACGGCGCCGACCGCGACGGGATCGTCCGTTTCCTGCTCACCGCCGGCGCCATCGGCGTCATCTACATGGAGACCGCGTCGATCTCCGGCGCCGAGGTCGGCTGCCAGGGGGAGGTCGGCTCGGCGTGCTCGATGGCGGCCGGGGCCATGGCCGCGGTCATGGGCGGCACGCCCGAGCAGGTCGAGAACGCCGCCGAGATCGGCATGGAGCACAACCTCGGCCTCACCTGCGACCCCGTCGGCGGCCTCGTCCAGATCCCCTGCATCGAGCGCAACGCCATCGCCTCGGTCAAGGCCATCACCGCCGCCCGCACCGCGCTGCGCGGCGACGGCTCCCACGTCGTCAGTCTCGACAAGGTCATCAAGACGATGCGTGAGACCGGCCGCGACATGAAGGTGAAGTACAAGGAGACGGCGCGCGGCGGGCTCGCCGTCAACGTCATCGAGTGCTGAGGGCCTCTCAGGACTCGTCTCAGGACTCGTCGAGGCTGGGCAGGGGCAGCTCGACCTCGCACTCGTAGTAGCGCATGGCGAGCTGGCTGTGCTCGACGTCGACGGTCCCCTCGCCCACGGCGAGCACGTCGTTGAGCCAGAGATGTGACGGTGCCTCCGTCTGGAAGGTGAGCACGTGGAGGCCGCGACCATCGGTCAGTGACGAGAGCCCGGTCAGCGTGAACAGGACAAAGCCGTCGTCGACGTCGATGACACCGCGGGCGTCCGGCAAGGCGTAGCCCTCCCGGAGGCGGGGGAAGTTCGACCACGTCGCCGTGCCCGACACCCGGCCGGTCAGGGTCCCCGTGCCCTGACCGTAGACCCGACCGTCCCGTCCGGGTCCGGGCTCGACGCGCTGGAGGAGGTCGTAGGTCCAGGCCGCGTCGAAGAGATGGTTCAGGCGCATGGCGGCCTCCTCGGGACGATCCGGTTCTTCGAACCGGTACTCCCGCCCATGAGCCCCCGGTGCCGAAGCGCAGCCCATGCGACAGACTGGCGCGCGTGGGTCACGTGTCCGTCGCAGATCACCGAGCCGCCGTGGCGCGGCTCCTCGGTGACGGCTCGCTGGAGCGGGTGACGCTGGACCGCCACGCAGCGGGACGGCGCCTGGCCGCCGACCTCGTCGCCGCCGATGACCTGCCACGCTTCGACAACTCGGCCATGGACGGGTATGCCGTGTGCCCCGGTTCGCCCGACCAGCGCAGCTACCCGGTGGTCGGGGACGTGCCGGCCGGGTCCGCCCCGGACTTCGCGCTCGCCCCCGGCCAGGCGGCGCGGGTCATGAC
>NZ_JBFULD010000333.1:0-4472 GCF_056400505.1 Terrabacter sp. P5_B1 | reverse complement strand
GAGTGACACCGTCGCCGATGAGCATGAGCGAGGAGCGGACGTGGTCCGCGACCACACGGAAGCGGACGTCGTCCTCGTGGTCGGAGCCGTAGCGTCGACCACTCAGGTCCTCCGCGGCCGCGATGACCGGGAAGACCTCGTCGGTCTCGTAGATGTTGTCGACGCCCTGGAGCAGGAACGCGACGCGCTCGAGCCCCATGCCGGTGTCGATGTTGCGCTTGGGCAGGTCTCCGACGATGTCGAAGTCCTCCTTGGACCGGACGTTCTCGAGCTCGTACTGCATGAAGACGAGGTTCCAGAACTCGAGGTAGCGGTCGCCCGCCTCCCAGTCGCCGTCGGCGCCGAACTCGYGGCCCCGGTCGAGCAGGATCTCGGAGCAGGGGCCGCCGGGGCCGGCGACGCCCATGTTCCAGTAGTTGTCCTTGCGCCCGAGCCGGACGATGCGGTCGTCGGACAGGCCCGCGACCTTCTTCCAGATCGCGATCGCCTCGTCGTCCTCGTGGTAGACGGACGCGTAGAGGTCCTTCTCGTCGAAGCCGAGTCCTCCCTCGGACTGGCTGCGCGTGATCAGCTCCCAGGCGAGCTGGATGGCGCCTTCCTTGAAGTAGTCGCCGAAGCTGAAGTTGCCGTTCATCTGGAAGAAGGTGCCGTGGCGGGTCGTCTTGCCGACCTCCTCGATGTCGAGGGTGCGCACGCACTTCTGCACGCTCGTGGCGCGCGAGAACTGCGGGGTCTCCTGACCGAGGAAGTACGGCTTGAACGGGACCATGCCGGCATTGACGAACAGCAGGTTCGGGTCCTCGTGCACGAGCGGCGCGCTCGGCACGACGGTGTGGCCGCGGCTGCCGAAGTACGAGAGCCAGCGACGCCTGATCTCAGCGGTTTCCATGATGTGTCCTTGGGGTCGACGGGTGTGGTCTGCGGGAGCCCGTCCCAAGCGCGGAGGGCGGGCGGGCGGGCAGGCGGGGCGGGGTCAGCCCAGCGCCTCACGGGGCGCGGCTGACCCCTGGGGAGCTCGCCTCGCCTGCTGCAGGCGGACACGGCTCGGCCTGGGTCCCTTCTGGGCCACGTTCATCGTCCTTCGGTCGTCGGCGCACGCTCACGCCGAGGTCCTTCAACCCTAACGGACCTCGTGAGCCTCGTCCGAACGCCGGACCACCCACGCGCGTATGCCGTTGGGCCGGCTCCCGTGCGGGAGCCGGCCCAACGGCATACGTCGTCCTGCTACGACGACCTGTCGCGACGTGCTCCGGCGGTCAGGCCGGGACCTCGGCGACGAGGTCGGTCTTGACCTCGGGGAAGTGGCACGCCTGCAGGTGCACGCCGCCCTCTCGGAAGGCCCTGGTCGACGCGTCAGCGGTGGCCGACACCAGCGGCGGCTCCTGGGTGGCGCAGATGTCCTGCGCCTTCCAGCACCGGGTGCGGAAACGGCAGCCGCTCGGCGGGTCGATCGGGCTCGGCACGTCGCCGACGAGGCGGATGCGCTCCTTGGGGGCGATGCCGCGAGCGACGTTGATGTCGGGCGCCGCCGAGAGCAGGGCCTGGGTGTACGGGTGCTCAGGCGCTTCGTAGATCTTCTTCTTGTCGCCGTACTCGACGATCTTGCCGAGGTACATGACCGCGACCTGGTCGCAGAAGTGGCGCACGACGCCGAGGTCGTGGGCGACGAAGACGAAAGCGAGGTCGAGCTCGTTGCGCAGCTTGGCCAGGAGGTTCATCACCTGCGCCTGGATGGAGACGTCGAGGGCCGAGACCGGCTCGTCGGCGACGATGAGCTTCGGCTCCACGGCGAGCGCCCGGGCGATGCCGATGCGCTGGCGCTGACCACCCGAGAACTCCGACGGGTAGCGGTTGATGTGCTCCGGGTTGAGGCCCACGAGCTCGAGCAGCTCCTGCACCCGGGCCCGCTCCTTGCCCTTGTGCAGGCCGTGCACGCGCAGCGGCGTGCTCAGGATCGAGCCCACCGTGTGGCGCGGGTTGAGGGAGGAGTACGGGTCCTGGAAGATCATCTGCACGTCACGACGGATGCCGCGCAGCTCGTGCTCCTTCAGGTGCGAGATGTCGCGACCCTCGAACTCGATCGTGCCCCCGGTGGGCTCGTCGAGACGCGTCACCAGCCGGGACGTCGTCGACTTGCCACACCCCGACTCCCYGACGAGGCCGAGCGTCTGGCCCTGCTTGATGCTGAAGCTGATGCCGTCGACGGCCTTGACCGTCGCCCGGACCATCCGGAGGCCCTGGACCTCGCGGAAGGGGAAGTGGCGCTGGAGGTCGGTGACCTTGAGCAGGGTCTGGTCGCTCATCGGACTCCCTCGTCGTTCTGCAGCGTGGCCACGGGATCGGTGAGGTGGCAACGGAGYTCGCGGTTGACCAGCCCCGGGGTGGGTCGCCACTCGGGCAGCTCGGTGAAGCACCTGTCGCCCTCGACCTGCGTCTTGAACTCGCACCGGGGGTTGAACGAGCAGCCCGACGGCAGGTTGAGCAGGCTGGGTGGCGCGCCCTTGATGGCCTTGAGCTCGGCGAGGTCCTCGCTGTGCGAGGGCATCGACTGGAGCAGGCCGTAGGTGTAGGGCATCGACGGCTGGGCGAGCACGCTCTTGGCGTCGCCCTTCTCGACCCCGCGACCGGCATACATCACGAGGATGTCGTCGGCGGTCTCGGCCACGACCGCGAGGTCGTGCGTGATGAGGATGACCGCAGACCCGAACTCCTTCTGGAGGTCGTTGACGAGGTCGAGGATCTGCGCCTGCACGGTGACGTCGAGCGCGGTCGTCGGCTCGTCGGCGATGAGCAGCTTCGGGTTGTTGACCAGGCCCAGCGCGATCATGGCGCGCTGGCGCATACCGCCCGAGAACTCGTGGGGGTACTGGCTGGCCCGGCGCTTCGGGTTGGGGATGCCGACGAGGTCGAGCATCTCGACGGCACGCTTCTGCGCGACCTGCTTGCTCACCTGGTGGTGGGCGCGGTAGGCCTCCGCGATCTGGTTGCCGATCTTGTGGAACGGGTGCAGCGAGCTCTGCGGGTCCTGGAAGACCATCGCCGCCTTGGTGCTGCGGATATCCTGGAAGGTGGACGCCGAGGCCCCGACGAGTTCCAGACCGTCGAGCTTGATGCTGCCGGTGATCTGCGTGCGCTTCGGGTTGTGCAGCCCGAGCACGGCCATGCTGCTCACGGACTTGCCGGAGCCGGACTCACCGACGATGGCCAGGGTGCGCCCGAGGCGCGCCTGGTAGCTCAGGTTGGAGACGGCTCGGACGACGCCCTCCTCGGTGGGGAACGCCACCGACAGGTCGCTGACCTCGAGGACGACGTCGCCGGGGTTGCGGGCCTCCGCCGTCTGGGTGGAGATGGGGCTGGTGGTGACGGTCACGAAAGCCTCACTCGCGGGTCGATGAAGGAGTATGCGATGTCGACGATGAGGTTCATGATGACCACGACCACGGCGCCGATGAGAACCGTCCCCATGATGACGGGCAGGTCCTCGGCCCGGAGCGCGGCGAGGCCACGACGGCCGATGCCGTCGACCCCGAAGATCTGCTCGGTGATCAGCGTGCCCGTGAGCAGCGCAGCGATGTCGAGGCCCAGGATCGTTGCGATCGGGCTCATCGCGGCGCGGAAGCCGTGCTTGAACAGGACGGTGCGCTCACTGATGCCCTTCGAGCGGGCGGTGCGGATGTAGTCCATCGACAGCGTCTCGATCATCGAGTTGCGCGTGTAGCGCACATACGAGGCGGACGTCACGAAGCCGAGGATCAGGGCCGGCGCGAGCATCCCCATGAAGTAGGGACCGACTCCCGCCGACATCGCCGAGTACTGCGGCATGACGTTCCACAGGATGACCGGGTAGAGCGCGACGAGGAGCGCAAGGACGTAGTACGGGATGGCCCCCAGAACCTGCGAGGCGCCGACGACCGAGCGGTCCGTCGAGGAGCCACGCCGCACGGCGGCGAAGATCCCGACCGTGACACCGATGACCAGGAAGACGACCGCGGCCATCAGCGCCAGGACCACGGTGTTCGGGAAGCGCGAGAAGAGCTCGTCGTTGACGGAACGACGAGTCACGAAGGAGAACCCCAGGCAGGGCGCGTTGCACTGGACCGTGTCGCCCGCGTAGACGAACTCGCGCCCGACGAACAGGCCCTTGAAGTAGTCGAAGAACTGCTGCGCCAGCGGCTTGTCGAGCCCGAGACTCTGCGTGATGGCCGCGAGCCGCTGCGCGTTGCAGTGGCTTTCGGGGCACATGGCGAGCGCCGGGTCCGACGGTCCCGCGAAGAAGATCAGGAACGTCGAGACGAGGGTGGCCAGGATGACGCTCAGGGCGAGAGCCAACCGCCTGAGGATGTACGTGAGCACGGAATGCCTTCCAAACGAGGTGGGCGCCGGTGGTGGGTGGCCCGGGAGTCCCGGGCCACCCACCCGGCTGTCGGGGCAGGTGCGGGCCACCGGTCGGAGGGCGGTCACGGCCGACGTGA
>NZ_JBFULD010000332.1:0-4517 GCF_056400505.1 Terrabacter sp. P5_B1 | reverse complement strand
CCTCAGCGATGAGCTGAGTGGCGAAGAGCCAATACACCTCGTCCCATGCGCTGGCGACCTCCGGGGTGACGGCCTCCCCGAGCACCTCGCCGACGGCAGCGAGCAGGTGGTGTCCGACGATGGTGTACTGCTCCGGTCGGATCCCGAGAGAGATGTGCTTGAAGGCGATTCGTCGCATCACATGATCGAAGGGTGGCGCGCCGGGGTCGATGAGGTGCACGGCGTACGCCACCACTGAGGCGGCGAGGGCCTTGCTCTGCTCGCCCGTCGCCTGATTACCCATGTTGAACACCCGAAGCAGCTCAGGGTGGGCGGCGAACATGCGGGGGTAGAAGCGGGCGGTGATCTGTTCGGCGTGCTCCGCCACAGTCGACGCCGTGGCTCTCACGACGGCGCCGGACTCCGGGGAAAGGAGGGACGTAGGTGAGTCGGTTGCACTTGTGCTCACGGGAGAACCCCCAACCAGCATGCGGATCACTTGCCTCAACAACCGTACTCGCAGTCCTCCGCCTGGGCTCAGACGGAACCGGCTGTCAGGACGACGCCCCGAGTCGATGTCCACCACGCCGTGATCAGCAATCCGTACGTCGTCGATGCGCCACACAGGCATCCTCCATGAGACAACCTGTGATCTGGGTCGCTGTGGCCCTGTTGCTGGTCGGCGGACCCGCGGCAGGCCGAGACCGCGCGCCACTCGGGAGCCCGACAAGCCGGAGGCGACTCGGGCGGCGGCGTCCACCATCGGACGGCACGCGACGTGATCCCCAGCCGTGCGACGCAGGCGGCGCCTTGACGTAACCGCAGGTCAGAGACGGGCCGGTACCGGGGCCGCCTTCAGGACGGGTACCGTCGAACTGTGGTTCGACTCTGGCTGACGCGGCGCTGGCTGCTCTGGACCCTCGTCGCGGTCCTCTTCGGGCTCGCTTGCTTCTACCTCGGCCGGTGGCAGTGGGGCCGCCACGTCGAGCAGCGCACCAAGGTCGAGGCCATCGCCCACAACTACGGCGCCGCACCCGTCCCCTTCTCGCCCGCCCTCGTCGAGCGCGCCATCCCTGCCGAGCGGCAGTGGACGCGAGTCTCCCTGACGGGGACGTATGCCGGCACCGACCTGCTTGTGCGCAACCGCACGCTCGACCAGACGGTCGGTTTCGAGGTGCTGACGCCGATGCAGGCCGACGGCCTGACGCTCCTGGTCGACCGCGGCTGGGTGCCGAACGCCGCCGATGCCGAGACGAGCCCGCCGGTCGACCCGGCGCCCTCGGGGCCGGTGCAGGTCACCGGCTGGCTGCGCACAGGCGAGGTGGACCTCCACCGTGACGTGCCGCCCCCGCAGCTCACGAGCATCAGCATCGACGACGCGCGGACTCAGGTTCCCTCGTTGAGCAAGGTGGACGCCTACGTCGTGCTCGGCGGCGAGCAGCCGGCGGCCCTCCGGGGAAACCACCCGCCGACCCTGCTGCCCAGGCCCGAGGAGGACCTGGGGCCGCACCAGGCGTATGCGTACCAGTGGTGGCTGTTCATGCCCGGTGGTCTCGTCTTCATCTTCTTCGCGATCCGGCGGGATGCGGCCGCACGCCAGGCGGAGGCAGCCGGGCCGGAGGGCGCCGCGATCGCGGTGAAGAAGGTCCGGATCTGGGACGAGGAGGACGCCTGAGTCGCGTCCTCCGCACGCGGAGGCCGCAAGGGTGAGAAGGTCGAGCTCGCTGTCACGACGCCGTGGCGACCCGGCGCCGGATGCCGCGCCGCCACCCCACGAAGGAGCCCTCTGCCATGGACATGCGCCTGGAACTCGTCCCGCTTCCCACCACTGACGTCGACCGGAGCAAGACGTTCTATGCCGAGGGCATGGGTTTCGTCGTCGACCACGACGTCGAGCCGGGCAACGGCATGCGTGTCGTGCAGCTGACGCCTCCGGGATCGAGCTGCTCGATCGTCATCGGGGTCGGCATGAGCGCGCCCGATGCCCCCCGCGTGCAGAACCTGCACCTCGTGGTCGACGACATCGAGCAGGCTCGGGAGATGCTGTCGCGCGCCGGTGTCGACGTGTCCCCCGTCCAGGACATGGGCGGCGTCAAGTACGCGCACCTGAGCGACCCGGACGGCAACACCTGGGCGCTCCAGCAGCTCGCCCGCTGACGGACGTCCCATCCACTCGGGCGGCCACACGCCCGCAGGTCATCGGCACACTCCCCGCGCAGCAGCACACGGCATACGGTGTGTGCACGACCTTGAGGTGTGCGTCTGGCCCCCAGCCGCTGTGGTGGGCCGAGTCGACTCAGACGCGTCCGAGCAGCTCGGTGGCCTCCGCCGTCGGCTCGGTCGGGTCCGTCGAGGCGGCGCCGGTGCTGTCGGCGCCCACGCCCTGGCGCTCGGCGCGCTCCACGGACTGGTCGTCGAACTGGGTCGCGTGCAGGTCGGCGTAGAGGCCGCCCCGGGCGAGCAGCTCCGAGTGCCGTCCCGTCTCGACGACGCGGCCGTGGTCGAGCACGACGATGAGGTCGGCCTGACGGATGGTCGAGAGGCGGTGGGCGATGACGATCGAGGTGCGACCCTCGAGGGCGGCGTCCAGCGCCCGCTGGACGGCGACCTCGGACTCGGAGTCGAGGTGCGCGGTCGCCTCGTCGAGCACGACGACGTCGGGCGCCTTGAGGAGCAGGCGGGCGATGGCGAGCCGCTGCTTCTCGCCACCGCTGAGCCGGTGGCCGCGATCGCCGACGACGGTGTCGAGACCCTCGGGCAGCTCGTCGACGAGCGCGCTGATCTGGGCCGCCCGCAGGGCCGCGTGGATCTCCTCGTCCGTGGCGTCCGGTCGGGCGTAGAGCAGGTTGGCGCGGATCGTGTCGTGGAACAGGTGCGCCTCCTGCGTGACGACACCGACGCGGTCGCGCAGCGACGTCATCGTCACGTCACGCAGGTCGACACCACCGATGCGCACGGCGCCCTCGCTCGGGTCGTAGAGCCGGGACACGAGGGAGGTCAGCGTCGTCTTGCCGGCGCCCGAGGGCCCGACGAGAGCGATGAGGTGACCGGCGGGCGCCGCAACGGTGATGTCGTGGAGCACGACCCCGCTGCCGCGCCGGTCACCCGAGGCGACCGACTCGAGCGAGGCGAGCGAGACCTCGTCGGCCGACGGGTAGCGGAACGCCACGTGGTCGAGCTCGACGCCGAGCGGACCGCGGGGCAGGGCGACGGCGTCAGGGCTCTCCTTGACGAGCGGCTCGAGGTCGAGCACCTCGAAGACGCGCTCGAAGGAGATGAGCGCAGTCATGATGTCGACGCGCACGTTGGACAGCGACGTCAGCGGGCCGTAGAGACGGGCCAGCAGGGCGGCGAGCGCCAGGAGCGTGCCGACCGAGAGCGTGCCGTTGACGRCCATGACGCCGCCGAAGCCGTAGACCATCGCCGTCGCGAGCGCCGCGACGAGCGAGAGGGCGGCCATGAACATCGTGCGGTTGAGCGCGATCTGGATGCCGATGTCGCGGACGCGTCCGGCGCGCTCGGCATACTCGGCCTCCTCACGTGAGGGCGTGCCGAAGAGCTTGACGAGCAGCGCACCGGCGACGTTGAAGCGCTCGGTCATCCGGGTGCCCATGTCGGCGTTGAGCGTCATCTGCCGGTGTGCGAGGCTCGCGAGGCGCCGGCCCATGAGCTTGGCCGGGATGAGGAACAGCGGGACGAGCAGGAGCGAGCCGAGGGTCAGCTGCCACGACAGCGCCAGCATCGCCCCCACGACGAGGACGACCGACACGACGTTGGAGACGACGTTGGACAGCACCGAGGTGAAGGCCTGCTGGGCACCGACGACGTCGTTGTTGAGCCGTGACACGAGAGAGCCGGTCTGGGCGCGCGTGAAGAAGGCGATGGGCTGGCGCAGCACGTGGCCGAAGACCTGAGTGCGCAGGTCGTTGATGAGGCCCTCACCGATGCGGGAGGAGTACCACCGCGAGACCACCGTCAGGATGGCGTCGGTGATGGCGATCACCGCGACGACGAGGGAGAGCTTGATGACGACGGAGGAGTCCTTGGGGATCACGCCGTCGTCGACGAGGCTCTTGAGCAGGAGCGGCACCGTGACGACCAGCACCGAGTCGAGAACCACGACGACGAGGAAGGTGATGATCGACGAACGGTAGGGCGCGGCATACGTCAGGACGCGGCGACGGGTGCCCGGTGAGAGGCTCCGCTCCGCCACCGACGAGTCACGCGACATCGATCGCATCGCCATCCACGGTTGCATGCCCACAGCACCGACCTCCTTCAGTCCCTTCATCCAACCGCGGAGCACCGACGGCGATTCCCTCGCCCCGTGATCAGCCGCCGAGCATGGTCCGGAGCAGGCCGGTCTGGGCCTCGCGCTCACGGGCGAGCTGTCCGTCGCGGTCACCCGCGATCGCCCCACGCAGCAGCGGCTTGAGCGCACGCAGGGCAGGCTCCGGCGCGGCCAGCAGCGCCTCGACGAGTGAGCCCGTCGCCTCCTCGAGGTCGGCTGCCGGCGCGAGCGAGCCGACGAGCCCGAT
>NZ_JBFULD010000331.1:0-8656 GCF_056400505.1 Terrabacter sp. P5_B1 | reverse complement strand
AGCCCGGAGCACGCGACGCGGATGCCCATCATCGGGAGGTAGCGCTTGACGCGCTTGTCCTGGTCGTCCGTGGTGGACGACGAGGCCGAGGTGACGGAGTACACCACGGGTTCGTTCTTGGCTCTTGACACCCTTCCACCATAAGCCCGTACCGGCCGCGTGCCGCGGTGCTGTCTACCGTTCGGTAGTCCGTTAGGTTTCGTGGCAGGGCAGCGACCCCGAAGCGACCCGGCAGCGACCCGGCAGCGACCGGACGGATGGAGGAACGCACTGTGTCAACGACCGAGGCGCGCAACGTGCTCGTGACCGGAGGCAACCGCGGCATCGGCCTGGCGATCGCCAGGGCTTTCGCCGACGCGGGCGACAACGTCGTCATCACCCACCGCTCCGGCGAGCCACCGGAGGGGCTGCAGGGCGTCCTGTGCGAGGTCACCGACTCGGCGTCCGTCGACGCGGCCTTCAAGGCCGCGGAGGAGCTCTTCGGCGGTCCCGTCGAGGTGCTCGTCGCCAACGCCGGGATCACCCGCGACACCCTCCTCATGCGGATGAGCGACGAGGAGTTCGACTCCGTCATCGACACGAACCTCGCCGGCGCCTTCCGCTGCGCCCGCCGCGCCGCGACCGGCATGATCCGCAAGCGTCGGGGGCGGATCGTGCTCATCAGCAGCGTCGTGGGTCTCTACGGCTCGCCCGGCCAGACCAACTACGCCGCGTCGAAGGCCGGTCTCGTCGGCCTCGCGCGCTCCATCTCGCGCGAGCTCGGTGGCCGCGGCATCACGGCCAACGTCGTCGCCCCCGGCTTCATCGACACGGAGATGACCGCCGTCCTCCCCGACGACCAGAAGAAGGCCTACCTGGCCAACATCCCCGCGGGCCGCTTCGCGACTCCCGAGGAGGTCGCGTCCGTAGTCCGCTTCGTCGCGAGCGACGACGCCGCCTACATCACCGGTGCGGTCATCCCCGTCGACGGCGGGCTCGGCATGGGGCACTGAGCCCGCCACACGGCATACCTTCGTATGCCGTCAAACCCCTTTGCAGCAAGCGTCCCCACCCACACGAGAAAGTCGCAGGCATGGGAATCCTCGAAGGCAAGAAGCTCCTCATCACCGGTGTCCTCATGGACAGCTCGATCGCGTTCCACGTCGCCAAGATCGCCCAGCAGGAGGGCGCGACCGTCATCCTCACCTCCTTCGGCCGGACGATGAAGATCACGCAGACCATCGCGAAGCGCCTGCCGGAGACGCCGGTCGTGATCGAACTCGACGTCGCCGACCAGGAGCACCTCGACACCCTCGCGGAGCGTCTGCGCGAGCACGTCGACGGCCTCGACGGCGTGCTGCACTCCATCGGCTTCGCCCCGCAGGGAGCGTTCAACTTCCTCGAGGGCACCTGGGAGGACGTGTCGACGGCGCTGCAGATCTCCGCCTACAGCCTCAAGTCGCTCGCCGTCGCGACCCTGCCCCTGATGTCCGAGGGCGGCAGCGTCGTCGGCCTCACCTTCGACGCGAAGTTCGCATGGCCGGTCTACGACTGGATGGGTGTCGCCAAGGCGGCCTTCGAGTCGACGAACCGCTACCTCGCCCGCGACCTCGGTCCCAAGAACGTGCGCTCMAACCTCGTCGCAGCCGGCCCGATCCGCACGACGGCAGCGAAGTCGATCCCCGGCTTCGAGCAGTTCGAGAAGGTCTGGGACGACCGCGCGCCGCTCGGCTGGGACGTCAACGACCCGGTGCCCGCGGCCAAGGCCTGCGCGGCGCTGCTGTCGGACTGGTTCCCCGCCACGACGGGCGAGATCGTCCACGTCGACGGCGGCGTGCACGCGATGGGGCAGTGACCGAGCACGCCCTGGGTGGCTCTCGCTAGAGTCCTGCCCATGCCTCACGCCGGGACCGAGTCCAGCCCCCTGACGACGACCGAGGCCGAGGTGCCGCAGGTCCGGGTCGACGAGGTGCGGGTGCTCGACGGGCCCAACCTCTACTTCGCCCGGCCGGCGATCAAGGTCATCCTGCACGTGCCCGGCTACCTCGACCTCAAGCGCACCGAGGCTGAGGCCCTGGCGCGCCGGCTCGGTATGCGCTCGGCCCGTCCCGGCAAGCGTGGCACCGCGCTGCGCCAGCGTTTCGTCATGCGCGTCATCCGCACCGTCACGCGCCGCGTCGGCGCGGAGATCGGCGCGGGACGCCTGGGCGTACGCGTTCGCGCGGGTCAGACGGTCGAGGACGTCGTGCTCGCCTTCCCGTGGGTGCACCGCACGCGTGGACGCGTCGCCGGGGAGCAGGTCGGTGCCGTCATGGCCGGGCTGCTCGACCCGTCGCGCCGTGCCGACGCGGTCATCGAGGAGGCGGCCGCGGTGATCATGGCCGCCCCCGACGGTCCCGGCCCCAGCGTCATCACCCCCCGCGTCCCCATCGCGTCCGTGACCGGCACCAACGGCAAGACGACGACGACCCGGCTCATGGCCCACATGTGCATGGCCGCGGGACTCACGACGGCCTGGAGCTCGACCGACGGTGTCGTCGTCATGGGCGAGACCAAGGAGGAGGGCGACTTCTCCGGGCCCGCCGGCGCACGCGGCGTCCTCGAGACCCCGGGCCTCGACATCGGCATCCTCGAGACCGCCCGCGGCGGCATGCTTCTCAAGGGCATGGGCGTCACGGCCAACGACGTCAGCGTCGTCACCAACGTCAGCGCCGACCACCTCGGCCTGCAGGGCATCGACACCCTCGACCAGCTCGCCGAGGTCAAGGCGATCGTCACGACGGTCACCAAGCCCCAGGGCTGGGTCGTGCTCAACGGTGACGACCCGCGCGTCTGGGCCATGCGCTTCCGCATCAAGGCCAAGCCGTGGGCCTTCAGCCTCGACCCGGCGTCACCGGCCCTGTGGGAGTCCATCAACTCCGGCGGCCGGGGCATCACCGTCCTCGACGGAGAGATCGTCGTCCTCTCGCCGAACGGCGACCCGGACCGGCTGGTCAAGATCGTCGACGTCCCCATGACGCTGAGCGGCCTGTCCCGCAACAACATCGCCAACGCGCTGGCCGGCGCAGCCGCCGCCCTGGGCCTCGGGGTCCCGCGATCGGCCGTCGTCGAGGGCCTGCGGACCTTCGCCCCCGACCCGGAGCACAACTGGGGACGGCTCAACACGTACTCGGTGCCGCTGCCGAGCGGTGGCAAGGCCACGGTCATCATGGACATGGCGCACAACGAGGCCGGCCTCGAGGCACTGCTCGACGTCGCCCGCGGGCTGTCCGCACCGGGAGGCGCCGTGCGTCTCGGCCTCGGTTGCGCCGGGGACCGCGCCGACGAGGCGATCATCGCGATGGGCGAGATCGCTGGCAAGGGCGCCGAGGAGGTTRCCCTGAAGGTGGCCCGCCACTACCTGCGCGGTCGCGAGGCCGAGGACCTCCTGGCCCTCTTCCGCGACGGGCTCGCCAAGGTCGGCGTACTCGACGTGCCCGACTACGAGACCGAGCTCGAGGCCCTCGAGGCCCTCGTCCCGCACGCCCTCGACGGCGACGTGGTCGCGCTCATGTGCCACGCGGAGCGCGCCGAGGTCGACGGCTGGATCCGCGAGCAGGGTGGCAAGGTCGATGACGCACGGTCGATCCGGCGCAAGGTCGTCGCCGCGCGGGGTGAGCACGAGCTCGAGAGCGAGATCGCGGCCCTATGGGAGACGGACGACGAGCAGGCACGGCTCGTCGCGGCCCAGCAGCTCGTCGACGGTCACCCCGGGGACCCGCGGCTGGTCTTCGAGCTGGCCGGCGCCAAGGACGCGATGGGCGACGAACAGGGCGCCATCGGTCTGTACGAGGAGGCTCTGGCCGGGGGCCTGCGCGAACCGCACCGGCACCGCGCCCAGCTCCAGCTCGCGTCAAGCCTGCGCGTCGTCGGGCGCGCCCCTGAGGCGCAGGGCCTCGTCGCCGAGGTGCTGCAGGCGCGGCCGCACAACACCGCGGCTCTGATGCTCCGCGCGCTGGTCCAGGCGGACCTCGGTCAGGAGCGCCAGGCCGTGGCCGACCTCATCCGGGCGACGCTCGAGGCGACGACGGACGTGGACACGCAGACCTACCGCCGCGCCCTGCGGGCCTACGCCGACGAGCTGGCCCCCGCCGCCAACTGATCCAGTCCCCCACAACTCCGCCCGGGCGGGGTTGTGGAGGCGCGCCGGGGTTTTTCTTCCGCGCTAAGTCCGCCCGGGCGGAGTTGGTGGTGGTTCGGGGCTGTGGTAGTGCGCCAGTCTCGCCCGGGCGGAGTTGGCGAGGTCAGATGGCGGTGTCGTCGGGCGTGGCCGGCTCCAGCTCCGGGGGGACGGAGCCCAGGGCCTCGCCCTCGGCTTCCTCACCCTCGGCCTCCGCCGTCTCGGTGAGGGTGCTGGGGTCGAGGTCGGGGTCGCTCGTGGCCGCAGCCGGCGTTCCGATGCGGGCCCCGGCCTGGGCGTGCTTGGTGCGCTCCTCGAGCTCGGCGACGACCAGCGCGTGCTGGTCGACGCACATGACGACGAGGTCGCCCGGGTTGGTGCGCGCGAGGACGTGCCGGGTGGCCTCGAGCTCGTCGAGCACGACCTCGACCTGCCGGCACCGGGCGCCCTCCTTCATCGCGGTCTTGGCGCCCTCCGCCACGAGCGCCGCCGTCGCACCCGGCTTGCGGCCGCGGAGGCGCTCGTCCTCGCGGACGACGATGACGTCGAAGTGCTGAGCGGCCACGGCTCCGAGCTCGCGCATGTCGTCGTCGCGCCGGTCGCCCGCTGCGCCGATCATGCCGATGCGCGACGTGCGGCCGAGGTCGGACTGACCCTCCTTCTGCGCGGCGTAGCGGTCGACGAACGCCCCGAGCTCCTTCATGCCGGCGGCGTTGTGGCAGTAGTCCACGAAGACGTCGGCGTTGCCCACCTGGACGAGGTTGAGGCGACCGGGGGAGAGGTAGTACGTCGTCGCGAAGGTTCGCAGCCCCTGGCGGATGTCGTGCAGCGGGGCCCCGGCGGCGAAGGCGGCGCCCGCAGCCGCGAGCGCGTTGGCGACGTTGAAGCGGGCCGCCCCACCGAACGTCGAGGGCAGCAGGTGCGTCCAGGCGAGCTGCATGCTCCGACGACCGTGCTTGATGACGATCATCTCGCCGCGGTCGCTCGGCTCGAGCACGACGGCACGACCACCCCGACGGCAGTAGTCGTCGACGAACTCGCGCACCTCGCTGCCGGGCTCGGACATCGTGAACCAGACGATCCCGCCCGAGCAGCGGCGACGCATGTTGCGCACGTGCGGGTCGTCGGCGTTGAGCACGGCGAACCCGTCACGCGGCACGGCCTCGACGACGACAGCCTTGACGTCGGCCAGCTGGCGGAGGGTGTCGATCCCCTTCATTCCCAAGTGATCCGGCGCGATGTTGGTGACGACGGCGATGTCGTTGCGGTCGTACCCGAGGCCTTCGCGCAGGATGCCGCCCCGGGCGACCTCCATGACGGCGAAGTCGACACGCGGGTTCTGCAGCACCATGCGGGCCGAGCGCGGGCCGGACGCGTCCGCCTTGATGACGAGCCGCTCGTCGATGACGACACCGTCGGTCGAGGTCATGCCGACCTTGCGGCCGAGGCCCTTGAAGATGTGGGCGATCATGCGCGAGGTCGTCGTCTTGCCGTTGGTGCCGGTGACGGCGACGATCGGCACGCGCGACTGGGAGCCCGGCGGGAACAGCAGGTCGACGACGGGCTTGGCGATGAACTGCGGCTCGCCGACCGTCGGGTGCGTGTGCATGCGGAAGCCGGGGGCGGCGTTGACCTCGCAGATCGCCCCGCCCGTCTCGCGGACGGGGTAGGTGATGTCGGGGCAGATGAAGTCGATGCCGGCGACGTCGAGGCCGACGATGCGTGCCGCCTCCTCGGCGATCTCGACGTTGTCGGGGTGCGCGTCGAAGGTGCGGTCGATGGAGATGCCGCCCGTGGACATGTTGCCGGTCAGGGCGAGCTTGACCATCTCGCCCTCGGGCGGCACCGACTCGAGGGTGTGTCCCTGGCCGGCGAGGATGTCGAGCGCGTTGGCGTCGACCTTGATCTTGGTCAGGACCTTCTCGTGACCGACGCCGCGGCGGGGGTCCGCGTTCGTGATGTCGACGAGCTCGCTGACCGTGTGCTTGCCGTCGCCGACGACGTGCGCCGGCACGCGCTCGGCGATCGCCTGCATGCGGCCGCCGACGATGAGGCAGCGGTAGTCGCGGCCGGTCACGAACGACTCGACGATGATCGTGCCGCGTCGCGACTCCGCCTTGGCGATGTCGTATGCCTTCTCGACCTCTGCGTCGCTCTGCAGGTTGAGGCACACACCGCGACCGTGGTTGCCGTCGAGCGGCTTGACGACGACAGGGAACCCGATGCGCCGGGCCGCCTCGACCGTGCCGCGCATGGTGCGCGCGGCCTCCTGCTTGGGCACCGGCAGGCCGGCCGAGCCGAGCAGCTTCGTCGTGAGGTCCTTGTCGCTCGCGATGTCGACGGCGAGGGCACCGGTCCTCGACGTCATCGTGGCCCGGATCCGCTGGGCGTGCACACCCTGCCCGAGCTGGACCAGGGAGGCCGAGTTGWGGCGGATGTAGGGGATGTCGCGCGAGGCGGCCTCCTCGAGGATGGCCGCGGTCGAGGGGCCGAAGGCCACCCGCTCGGCCTGACGGAGGAAGGCGTTGAACTCCGTCTCGAAGTCGAAGCCGTCCTCCGCGTCGACGAGATGGTTGATGAGGCGCACCGCGAGCTTGCCCGCCGCGACGCCGACGGTCTCGTCGGTGTAGCTGTAGACGACGTTGTAGTGGCCGGGCCGGCCCTTGACCGCGCGCGTCTTGCCGCGGCGGGAGTCGTGACCGGCCAGGGTCTGCAGCTGGAGCGCGACGTGCTCGGCGACGTGACCGAGCCAGGTGCCCTCGTGGAGGCGCTCGATGAAGCCCCCGCGGCGCCCGAGCGAGCACGTGTGGCGCTCGAGCCCGGGGACGAGCTCGACGAGCTGGTCCGTGAAGCCCGGGAGCGAGACGGTGGGGTAGTCCTCGAGGCTTCCGAGGTCGACGACGAGGTGGACGGCCGGCTGGTAGGACCAGACGTTCGGCCCGCGGTAGATCCGGGTCTCGAGGATCTTGAGGTCCGGACGGGCCGGTCCTGCGGGGGTGGGTACCTCGACGGCCATGGAAATCCTCCTACAGGGGTCGTGCGGGACGTGCGATGCGGCATACGCGCTCGGCCGTTGGTGCGGTGCGGCTCGGTGGGTGCCGTCGGGGCGGGCGGAACTCAGTGAGCGGCGCTGCTCGTCGCCGAGCGCGCCGCGCGGACCTTGGCCGGGACGACCGCACCCTCGATGTCGGGGTGACGCTCGACGAAGGCGGTCAGCTCGACGTGGTCCAGGTCGAACGTACTGCCCGTGGGCAGCGAGTGCACGACTGCGCCCGAAACGAGCAGCGGGGCCCCTCGGCGCGCGTCGGCGGCGTCGGTGATGGCGTTGCGGGCGTTGATGACGAAGATCGACCCGGCCCCGATGACCGACATGACCTTGCCGTCCCGGATCTCGGCGGCGGTGTTCTCGTCGATGCCCATGCCGAGGAGGTTGGGGGACGCGGCGACCATCGACATGAGCCGGCCGTAGCGGCCACGCTGGTCGAAGTGCTGGTCGATGATGACGTCCTCGACGAGACCGAGCCCGGCAGAGATCTGGCTGGCGCGCTGCTTGGGGGTGAGCCCCTCCTCACCGAGGGAGATCATGAAGCGGCTCATGATCGAGGCGCCGGCCGAGGTGCCGGCGACGACGGCGCCGCGCTCGTAGGCGCGGATGACGGCGGCGCCCACGGGGGTGCCGACGATGTTCTGAGCCAGCTTGACCTGGCTGCCGCCGGTGATGAAGACGCCGGTTGCTGTGTCGAGCKCCTCGACCATCGCCGGGTCGTTGGCGTCACGGCGGGTCACGGGGTGGACGACCGAGACGTCACCCCCGCGCAGCCGGGTGAAGACGTCGCGGTAGGCCTCGGAGACCTCCACGGCGTAGGACGACGCCGTCGGGATGACGACGAGGTGCGACCGCCGCCCGCCCGCGAGCTTGATGAAGCGCTTGAGCACGACCGACCGCCCGATCCGGTCCTCTGCACCGCCGATGATGAGCAACGTGCGGCGAACGCCGCTGGGATTCGGGGGTTCGGACGATGGAGCGACGGACTGCATCGCGCCAGCCTAGTGACCGGCGTGCGGCACGGGCGGAGCCTGGGTCGGCGTGCCGTCGTCGAGATCGGCCTCCTCGATCTCCTCGCGCGAGATCCCGAGCAGGTAGAGGACCGAGTCGAGGTAGGGCACGTTGACCGAGGTCTGCGCCTGCTCCTGCACGACCGGCTTGGCGTTGAAGGCGACCCCGAGTCCCGCGACGTCGAGCATGTCGAGGTCGTTCGCACCGTCGCCGATTGCCACGGTGCGGCTGAGCGAGAGCCCCTCCTGCTCCGCGAACTCGCGCAGCGCGCGGGCCTTCCCGGCCCGGTCGACGACCTCGCCGACGACGCGTCCGGTGAGGTGGCCGTCCTCGATCTCGAGCCGGTTCGCGCGGGCATGGTCGATGCCCAGGTCGGCGGCGAGCGCGCCGACGATCTCGATGAAGCCGCCGCTGACGAGCCCCACGGTGAAGCCGAGCCGTTTGAGGGTGCGGACCAGGGT
>NZ_JBFULD010000330.1:0-4562 GCF_056400505.1 Terrabacter sp. P5_B1 | reverse complement strand
CTCCCGGGCCGCGCCGCGGTCCTTGCGAGCGGGCCCGAGGCCGCCCTGAGCAGGATCGAGGAACGGCTGCGGCGCAGCCCGTTCACGGCGCCGGAGCAGCACGAGCTCGACGCCGCCGGCCTCGGGCCGCGCGAGCTCGCAGCCGCCGAGGGCAACGGCCGCATCCTCAGGCTGCCCGGTGACGTCGTCCTGCTGCCGAACGCGCCGGCGCTCGCCATGCGCCAGCTCGCGGCGCTGCCACAGCCATTCACCACCAGCGACGCCCGCAAGGCCCTGGACAGCACCCGCCGCATCGTCATCCCGCTGCTCGAGCACCTCGACGGTCGGGGATGGACGCGACGCCTCGACGGCTCGCACCGCGAGGTCGCCCGCTGAGCCGAGGGGAGCCGGATCCGACGCAGCAACGCAGCCGCGCGGTGCCGACTGGGGGATGTCGGTGCGGGATGGCAGGCTGAGCTCGATGGCGAAAGGCAAGCGGGCCGACGTGCTCGACCGTTTCTCTCCTGCGACCGCCGAGTGGTTCCGGAGCAGCTTCAGCGCGCCCACGACCGCCCAGGCGGGGGCATGGGACGCGATCAGCTCGGGCCACCACACCGTCGTCGTCGCCCCGACCGGCTCGGGCAAGACGCTGTCGGCCTTCCTCTGGGCGATCGACCGCATGGCGAGCGAGCCGGTGCCCGAGGAGCGGCTCGAGCGCTGCCGGGTGCTCTACGTGTCGCCGATGAAGGCGCTCGCCGTCGACGTCGAGCGCAACCTGCGCGCCCCGCTCGTCGGCATCGGCCACGCCGCCACTCGCCTCGAGCTGCCGCCGCCCGACATCACCGTCAGCGTCCGCTCGGGCGACACCCCGGCCAACGAGCGCCGCGCCTTCGCCCGCACGCCCACCGACATCCTCATCACGACGCCCGAGTCGCTCTTCCTCATGCTCACCTCCTCGGTGCGTGAGGCCCTCAAGGGCATCCAGACCGTCATCCTCGACGAGGTCCACGCCGTCGCCGGCACCAAGCGCGGCGCGCACCTCGCCCTCAGCCTCGAGCGGCTCGACGCCCTGCTGCCCAAGCCGGCCCAGCGGGTCGGGCTCTCGGCGACCGTGCGTCCGGTGGAGGAGGTAGCGCGCTACCTCGCCGGTGGGCGGCCCGTCGAGATCGTCCAGCCGAAGTCGACGAAGCAGTGGGAGCTCGACGTCGTCGTGCCCGTCCCCGACATGGGCGAGCTGTCGGGGTCGGCGGCCGAGATCTCGCCGGGCGTGCCCGACCTGTCGGGACCGGCCGCGGGCAACGCTCCGCAGGCGAGCATCTGGCCGCACGTCGAGGAGCGCATCGTCGACCTCATCGCCGAGCACCGGTCGACCCTGGTCTTCGCCAACTCGCGCCGCCTCGCCGAGCGGCTGACGTCCCGCCTCAACGAGATCTGGGAGGAGCGGCTCGCCGAGGAGGAGGGCCTGCCCGTGCCGAGCCTCGCGGCGCTCTCGACGCAGCCACCGGCGCAGGTCATGGCCCAGGCCGGCTCCTCCCGCGGCGCGCCCGCGGTGCTCGCCCGTGCCCACCACGGCTCGGTCAGCAAGGAGCACCGCGCCACCATCGAGGAGGACCTCAAGGCCGGCCGGCTGCCTGCCGTCGTCGCAACGAGCAGCCTCGAGCTCGGCATCGACATGGGGGCCGTCGACCTCGTCATCCAGGTCGAGAGCCCGCCATCGGTCGCGAGCGGCCTGCAGCGCGTCGGCCGCGCCGGGCACCAGGTCGGCGCCGTGAGCCAGGGCGTGATGTTCCCGAAGTTCCGCGGCGACCTCGTGCAGACCGCCGTCGTCGTCGAGCGCATGCGCGCCGGCGCCATCGAGTCGCTCCGCGTCCCGGCCAACCCGGTCGACGTCCTGGCCCAGCAGGTCGTCGCGATGTGTGCCATGGACGACTGGACCATCGCCGACGTCGAGGCGCTCGTCCACCGGGCGGCGAGCTTCGCCTCGTTGCCGCGCTCGGTCCTCGAGGCGACGCTCGACATGCTCGCCGGCCGCTACCCCTCCGACGAGTTCGCCGAGCTGCGCCCGCGCATCGTCTGGGACCGGGTCACCGACACGCTCTCGGGGCGCCGTGGTGCCCAGCGCCTCGCGGTGACCAGCGGCGGCACCATCCCCGACCGGGGGTTGTATGCCGTGTTCCTCGCCTCGGGGGAAGGGCCCGGTCGCCGGGTCGGCGAGCTCGACGAGGAGATGGTCTACGAGTCCCGCGTCGGCGACGTCTTCACCCTCGGCACGTCGACGTGGCGCATCGAGGACATCACCCACGACCGTGTCCTGGTCACCCCGGCCCCCGGTCAGGCCGGCAAGCTGCCGTTCTGGAAGGGAGACCAGCAGGGACGGCCCGCCGAGCTCGGCCGAGCCCTCGGTGGCTTCGTCCGCGAGATCGTCGGCCTGACGCCCGAGCGGGCCCGGGCGCGGGTCGCGGCCGCCGGGCTCGACGAGTGGGCGGCCGACAACCTCATCGGCTACCTGACGGAGCAGAAGGAGGCGACGCGGCACGTTCCCGACGACCGCACCATCGTCGTCGAGCGCTTCCGCGACGAGATCGGCGACTGGCGCGTGGCCGTGCTCTCGCCGTTCGGGGGCCAGGTCCACGCGCCGTGGGCGCTGTGCGTCGCGGCCCGCATGCGCGAGCGCTTCGGCATCGACGTCCAGGCCATGCACGGCGACGACGGCATCGTCTTCCGGCTGCCCGACCTCGAGTTCGAGGACGGCGCGGCCATCGGTCAGCAGCTCGTCGAGCTCGTCACCCTCGAGCCCGAGGAGGTGAGCGCCCTCGTCACGCAGGAGATCGGCGGATCGGCCCTCTTCGCAGCGAGGTTCCGGGAGTGTGCGGCCCGTGCCCTCCTCCTCCCGCGCCGTCGCCCCGACCGGCGGCAGCCCCTGTGGCAGCAGCGGCAGCGGGCCGCCCAGCTGCTCGAGGTGGCGAGCCAGTACCCCAGCTTCCCGATCGTCCTCGAGGCCGTGCGCGAGTGCGTCCAGGACGTCTTCGACGTGCCGGGTCTCGTCGAGCTGATGGGCGACATCCGGTCGCGCGCCGTCAAGGTCGTCGACGTCGAGTCGAGCCAGCCGAGCCCCTTCGCCAAGTCGCTCGTCTTCGGCTACGTCGCCCAGTACCTCTACGAGGGCGACTCCCCGCTCGCCGAGCGACGGGCCGCGGCGCTGGCGCTCGACCCGTCGCTGCTCTCCGAGCTGCTCGGCCAGGGCGAGGCGCTCGCCCTGCGTGACCTGCTCGACCCGGAGGCCGTCGCCCGCACCGAGGCCGAGCTCCAGCGACTGACACCCGAGCGCGGCGCCCGCGACGCCGAGGACGTCGCCGACCTGCTGCGCGTCCTCGGTCCCCTCTCCGTGCGTGACATCGTGGCCCGCGCCGCCGAGGGCTTCGCCCCGACCGCCGTCGAGACTGCCCTGAAGGAGCTCGAGGCAGCCAGGCGCGTCATCGCCGTCCGTGTCGGCGGTGATGACCGCTGGGCCGCCATCGAGGACGCCGCCCGACTCCGTGACGCGCTCGGGACGTCCCTGCCCGTCGGGGTGCCGCAAGCCTTTCTCGAGCCGGTGCCCGACCCGCTCGCCGACCTCGTCGCCCGGTTCGCCCGCACCCACGGCCCCTTCGGCGTCCAGACCGTTGCCGCGTGGTGGGGCGTCGGTCCGGCAGTCGTCCACGACGCCCTKCGCCGGCTCGTGTCCGCCGGGAGGGTCGTGGAGGGCGAGCTGCTCCCGACCGAGAACGGCGGTGGCCACGGTCCGGAGTTCTGCGACGCCGAGGTGCTCCGGCTGCTCCGGCGCCGCTCGCTCGCCGCGCTGCGCCACGAGGTCGAGCCCGTCGCGCAGCCTGATCTCGCGCGCTTCCTGCCGCAGTGGCAGGGCGTCGGCGGCGGGCTGCGCGGGCGTGAGGGGCTGCTTCGCGCCGTCGAGCAGCTGACCGGCGCGGTCGTACCGGCGAGCGCCCTCGAGTCCCTCGTCCTGCCGGCACGGGTCGCCGACTACCGTCCGGCCCTGCTCGACGAGGTGATGAGCGCCGGCGAGGTCGTCTGGCGTGGCCACGGGTCGCTCCCGGGCGACGACGGCTGGGTCAGCCTCCACCTCGCCGACGCCGCGCACCTGACGCTGACCCCGCCGGACGCCGTGGAGCTCACCGACGACGAGCAGGCCGTGCTCGCCGCGCTCGAGGGGGGCGGCGCCTTCTTCTTCCGAGCGCTCGCGAACCGCGTCGGCCTCGGCGACACCGAGCTCAACGACGCGCTCTGGTCACTGCTGTGGTCGGGCCGCATCACCAACGACACCATCGCGCCGATGCGCGCCCTGCTCGCCGGTGGGCGCACGGCGCACAAGCGCACGACGAGCGGTCCCCGCTCGACGAGGTATGCCGGCCGGCGGGGTTCGCTGGGCCGGTTCGGCTCGCTCCGCGGGCCTCTGGCCGGCACGAGCTCTGCCCAGGTCGAGGCCGCCGAGGGCGCGGCGACCAGCAAGGCGCTCGCGGCCGGTCGGGCCGCCGGCTCCGGGCCCTCGACGGGGGTGGGTCGCTGGACCGCTCTCCCACCTGCCG
>NZ_JBFULD010000329.1:0-4568 GCF_056400505.1 Terrabacter sp. P5_B1 | reverse complement strand
CCTCTACAGCGGGCCTCACCACCGGTGGGCAGGTGAACGTCGCCGCCGAGTGGGCAGGGACCCGCCTCATGCCGCCCAAGGGGCCGCGCCGCTGACCGGCGCGTCCGACGAGTCCGACGAGTCCGGCGCCACGCCGCCCGTTTTGCGGTCCTTTGCGGGCGTTCGCCCGGGCCGCTGTCGAGGGTGGCGCGAACACCGAGGTCGTGGTGCGACACTTGCCGCCATGACGAACGTGCACCCGACCGAGTCGCCGGTCCAGGTGTCCACCCCGCTGGGGGTCGGCGACCTGGCCCCCGACTTCACCCTCGTGGACCAGTACGGCGTCGACGTCAGCCTGTCCGCGGTGCGTGGCCTCAGGAACGCCGTCATCGTCTTCTACCCCGCCGCGTTCTCCGGGATCTGCCGGGGCGAGCTGCGCGAGATCCGCGACGGGCTCGAGGACTTCCAGGACGGCGACATCCAGGTCTTCACGATCTCGTGCGACTCGATGTACACGCTGCGCGCGTGGGCCGACGCCGAGGGCCACTTCTTCCCGCTCCTGTCGGACTTCTGGCCGCACGGCGAGGTGGCGCGGCGCTACGGCGTCCTCGACGCCGAGGACGGATTCGCGCTCCGCGGGACGTTCCTCATCGACCGTTCGGGCCGCATCGTGTGGACCGAGGTGCGCGGCATCGGTTCGGGCCGCGACTTCAGGGCCTACCGCGAGGCACTCGCGGCGCTCCGCGCGAGCCAGCGTGATGCCGTAGGCTGACCGCCGCCTGCCGGTGACACCGCCGGCACGTCAGGGCCTGTAGCTCAGTTGGTAGAGCACCGCGTTTACACCGCGGGTGTCGTCGGTTCGAGCCCGGCCGGGCCCACGTGGACGATCCTGCTCCCGACCTCAGCCTCCGTGACGCCGTTGCGGCGCTCGAGTCCCTCTATCCCCTCCAGAGCGCGGCGGAGTGGGACCGGGTCGGCCTCGTGACGGGCGACCTCGACCAGCCGGTGCGCCGCATCCTCTTCGCCCTCGACCCGACCCTGGCCGTCATCGACGAGGCCTGCACGTGGGGAGCGGACCTGCTCGTCACGCACCACCCGCTGCTGCTGCGCGGGGTCCACTCGGTCGCTACCAGGTCGGCCAAGGGTGCGTCGGTCACGGCCCTCGTGCGGGGCGGCGTCGCGCTGTGGGTCGGGCACACGAACGCCGACGTCGCCGACCCCGGCGTCTCGACGGTGCTCGCGGACGCCCTCGGCCTGACCGACCAGCGCCCGCTCTCGCAGGACGGGTCGAATGCCGGGAGGGTCGGGGTGCTCGCCGCGCCCGCCAGCCTGGCGGACTTCGCCGAAGCCGTGGCCACGGCGCTGCCGGCGACAGCCGGCGGCATACGGGTCAGTGGGGACCCGGGTGCCGAGGTGCGCACGGTCGCGGTCATGGGCGGGTCGGGCGACGATCGCTTCGACGACGTGCGGGCCAGCGGCGCTGATGTCTTCGTCACCGCCGACCTCCGTCACCACCCGGTCCTCGAGGCTCGGGAGGAGGCGCGCGGCGGCCGGCCGTTCCTCGTCGACGCGGGCCACTGGGCCACCGAGTCACTCTGGCTGGCGAGTGCCCGTGAGCAGCTGCTGTCGGCGCTGGACCACGTCCCCGGAGCCACTAGGGTCGAGACCAGAGTCTCAACCATCCGCACCGAGCCGTGGACGTTCGTCGTCGGTGCGAACGCCGCGCGGGCCGACCGGGCGGCTCCCGATACCGGAGGTGTGTCCTGAAAGCCGACCCGTCCCGCCAGTGGCGCCTGCTCGACCTGCAGGCCATCGACTCGCGTCTGGACCAGATCACGCACGCCAAGGCCACCCTGCCCCAGACGCCTGCCGTCGAGGCGGCCCGGCGCGAGCTCGGCGCGCTCGAGACGGACATCGTCAACGCCCGCACGGCGGCCGGTGACGTCCAGCGGGAGCTGACGAAGTCGGACCAGGACGTCCGGCTCGTCCGCGACCGGGCCGCCCGCAACCAGGCACGGCTCGACGCCGGGCAGGGCAGCGCCAAGGACCTCCAGGCCCTCCAGCACGAGCTGGCGTCGCTCGCGCGGCGCCAGGGCGAGCTCGAGGAGGTCGAGCTCGAGGTCATGGAGCGGTCCGAGGCGCTGACCGCGCGGGTCACCGAGCTCGAGGCGCGACGGGCCGAGCTGGTCGCGCGTGTCGCAGACCTCGAGGCGGAGCGCGACGCCGCCGTCACGAAGCTCGACGCCGAGGCGGAGCAGGTCGCCTCCGGACGAGCCGACATCGTCGCCGGCGTCGGCGAGGAGCTCATCGCGCTGTACGAGAAGATCCGTGCCAGCAGCGGCGGCCTGGCCGCCGCCGAGTTGCGCCACCGCCGGTGCGGCGGGTGCCGGCTCGAGCTCGGCAACGTGGACCTCAACCGCATCCGCACGGCGCCCCAGGACGAGGTCGTCCGGTGTGAGGAGTGCCGCCGCATCATGATCCGTACGGGCGAGTCCGGTCTGTGAGCGGTTGGTGAAGGCGGCGTCCCGCGGGTCGGGCCGCCGGCTCGTCGTCGAGGCCGACGGTGGGTCCCGGGGCAACCCGGGCGTCGCTGGTTACGGCGCCCTCGTCCGTGACCCCTCGACCGGTCGCGTCCTCGTCGAGCTCGCCGAGCCCCTCGGCAGGGCCAGCAACAACGTGGCGGAGTACTCCGGCCTGCTCGCCGGGCTGCGCGCCGTGCTCGACCTCGACCCCGGCGCCTCGGTGCGCGTCAAGATGGACTCCAAGCTCGTCGTCGAGCAGATGTCGGGCCGCTGGAAGATCAAGCACGAGGACATGCGCCGCCTGGCCCTCGAGGCCCGCGACCTGTGCGCAGAGATCTCCGACGCCGGCGGCAGCGTCGACTTCGAGTGGATCCCGCGCGAGAAGAACAAGGACGCCGACGCGCTGAGCAACGACGCCATGGACGGGTTGAGCGTCCACCGGATCCTGACCGACGAGAACGCCGACGGCTCGGGTTCGCAGGTCGATTCGGATTTGACTGTCACAGACGCCGATTCGGGGGTGACCGCGACGAGGGGGAGTGTGCGTCCCCTGCGACTGCTCCTCGTGCAGGCTCCGCTCGACAGCCACGCCACGCCACGCATCGTCGCCGCCGTGCGACGTCTCGTCGACTCCGCGAGTGTCGTCGGCGCCGATGACGCGGTGGCCGCCCGGGTCGTGAAGGACCTCGCCGGTGCGTTGGGCGCGGAGGCCGCGACGTCCGCGGACTGGTCCGGCCAGGCACCGGGCGAGGGGGCCGACGTGACGGTGCAGACGGCATACCACTCGCTCCTCTCGCGGGGCGGCACCGTCGTCGCGGTGACGAGCCGGCGCGGGGTGCTCTCGGTGCTCAGTGACGTGCTGGCCACCCCGGTCGAGCGCTTCTGGGCCCTCGCCACGGCCCCGGGCAGCCTCACCGCCGTGGAGGTCTGGGAGGACGGCTCGGCGTCGGTGGCTTTCACCAATCGGACCGACCATCTCGCCTGACGGACGCTGTGCGATATTCGCTGCATGAGCTATGCCGGTGACGTGACCCCCGAGCAGGCCTGGACGGTCCTGCGCGACGAGCCCGGTGCGGTGCTCGTCGACGTGCGCACGAGGGCGGAGTGGGCCTACGTCGGACTGCCCGACCTCAGTGCCGTCGGCAAGCAGGTCGTGCTCATCGAGTGGCAGACCTACCCGCACGGCGTCGTGAACGAGAGCTTCACTGCCGACCTCGAGGCGGCCGGCGTCGCCAAGGAAGCCCTCGTCTACTTCCTGTGCCGCTCCGGGGTGCGCTCGGTGGCCGCGGCCGAGGCGGCGACCCGCGACGGGTGGGCGCAGTCGCACAACGTCCTCGAGGGGTTCGAGGGACCCCACGACGACGAGCGCCACCGGTCGGTGTCGGGATGGAAGGTCGCGGGTCTGCCGTGGGTGCAGGGATGAGCGGCGCGACGCAGGACTGGCGCCCGGACACGCTGGCGGTGCGAGCAGGTCTGTCCCGCAGCGGTTTCGAGGAGACCTCCGAGGCGCTCTACCTGACGTCAGGCTTCGTCTATGACAGTGCGGAGGACGCCGAGGCGGCGTTCAAGGGTGATGTCGACCGGTTCGTCTACTCCCGCTATGGCAACCCCACGGTCACCATGTTCGAGGAGCGGCTGCGCCAGATCGAGGGCGCCGAAGCGTGCTTCGCCACCGGGTCCGGCATGTCCGCCGTCTTCGTGGCGCTGGCGGCGCTGCTCGGACACGGGGACCGGGTCGTGTCCTCGCGGGCCCTCTTCGGCTCGTGCTTCGTCATCCTCGACGAGATCCTTCCCCGCTGGGGGGTCGAGACCGTCTTCGTCGACGGAGCGGACCTCGACCAGTGGCGCGAGGCGTTGTCCGAGCCGACGACCGCCGTCTTCTTCGAGACGCCGAGCAACCCGATGCAGGAGCTCGTCGACATCGCGGCGGTGACGGAGCTGGCCCACGCCGCCGGTGCGAAGGTCGTCGTCGACAACGTCTTCGGCACGCCGGTCTTCTCCAAACCGCTCGACTTCGGTGCCGACATCGTCGTCTACTCCGCGACGAAGCACATCGACGGCCAGGGC
>NZ_JBFULD010000328.1:0-4595 GCF_056400505.1 Terrabacter sp. P5_B1 | reverse complement strand
CGACGCCCGAGGCGGGCGCGGCGACCGCGCCCGGCCCGGTCATCGTCGCCCGACAGGGTGACCGGGTCGTGCTGACGCTGCACAACGGCCTCGGTGAGGCCACGGCGCTCGCGCTGCCCGGGCAACCGGCCTCGGCCATCACCGAGGGGCTGTCCACCGCGGCCACGACGCCGGGCATCGCGCCCGGAGCCACGGCGCGCTACGCCTTCACGGCCACCCGGGCCGGGACCTTCCTCTACGAGGCCGGCCACACCGCCGGGGGCGCCCGCCAGGTGGCGATGGGGCTCGCCGGTGCGCTCGTCGTGCTCTCGGCGGACGGCACGGCATACGGGCAGAAGTACGACGACGAGACGGTGCTCGTGCTCAGCGAGATCGACCCCGCCCTCAACGCCGACCCGGCCAAGTTCACCGACCTGCGCGAGTTCAAGCCGAAGTTCCGGCTCATCAACGGCAAGCCGTTCCCCTCGACCGATTCGGTCGCGACCGACCAGGCGCACACGGTGCTGCTGCGCTACGTCAACGCAGGGACGGAGCTGCACCCGATGAGCCTGCTCGGCGGGGAGCAGCGGCTCCTCTCGCACGACGGGCACGCCCTCGGCTCGCCCGCGCCCTCCGTCATCGCCGCGGTCGACCCCGGCGTGACGATGGACTCGCTCGTCACGATGCCCTCAGGCGCCGAGGCGAAGGTCGCCCTCTACGAGTCGGCCGCCCAGCTCGACAACGGCGGACAGGCCGTGGGCACCGACCCCACCTCGGTCGCCTTCGGCGGCATGCTCACCTTCCTCGACACGAACGCACCACCGCCGAGTGACGACAAGGTCGGCCCGGCCTCGACCGCGGTCGCTGTCACGCCCAACCCGGCCGACGGCGTGGGTCCCGTGACGGTGACTGCCACGGTGACCGACGGCAACAGCGGCGGAGCGGCCGTCGACCAGGCGGAGCTCGTCGTCGACGACGACGTCGCGACGGTCGGTCCGGGCACGAGCACCATCCAGATGACCGGCACGTTCGGCAGCACCTCGGCAGCCGTGTCGGGCACCATCCCGGCGAGCGCGACGTCCGACCAGTGCAGCTCCACGACCCCTCCGGTCGACCTGCACTGCCTCAGCTCGAGCAGGCACACGATCTACGTCCGCGGCCACGACGCCGCTGGCAACTGGGGCGTCGTCGGCTCGGTCGTCCTCAACCTGGCCAAGACGGGGCCGCAGACGGTCGCCGGCACGGCGACCCCGAACCCGGCCAACGGCACGGGCAACGTCACGCTCAGCGCCACCGGCGACGACACCGCCGCCGGCGGCCAGATCACAGGCGCCGAGTACTTCGTCGGCACCCTGGGCGCCGACGGCCAGGGCACCCCGATGACGCCGAACCGCACGGCCACGAAGGTCGCGCTCACCGCGACCATTCCGGCGGCCAGCGTGAAGGCGGCCGGCGAGGGCACGACGCACGTCTTCGTCCACAGCCGCAACAGCCAGAACATCTGGGGGCCGCCGCTCGACGTGCCACTCGTCGTCGACGTCACCGCTCCGCAGGTCAACGCCGCCACGGTCGGGCCCAACCCGACCAACGGAGTAGCCAGCTCGAAGGCCTACCCCGGCTACCTCGTCGTCTCGACGGAGGTCGAGGACCGGGACGCCGGCGGCGCCACGCAGAGCAACATCACCGGGGCCGAGGCCTTCCTCGACCCGGGAGCCGCACCCGTCTTCGGCAAGGGGCTCACGCTCATCCCGGTCGACGGCGCCTTCGACTCACCGAAGGAGCAGGCATACGGCCTCATCCCGCTGACCCAGGTCAAGTCGCTCGACCCGGCCGCCCCCCACTTCGTCCACGTCCACGCCAAGGACGCGGCCGGCAACTGGGGCAGCCTCACGGCCGACAACGCCGCCGTGCGCCTGATCATCGACAAGACCGCCCCGGTGCTCGGAGCGCTCACGGCGACTCCCAACCCGACGAAAGGCGCACCCAGCGTCGCGCTGACGGGGCCGGTCACCGAGACCGTGCCGAACTACGTCGGACCGCGGTTCCAGGCTGCGGAGTACTGGGTCGGCACGACCGACCCGGGGGTCGGCAAGGCCACTCGTCTCACCACGGTGCTCGACGACGGCACCAAGGGCGGCGCCGACGTCCCGGTGACGGGTCTGGCGAACGGCCAGTACACCTTCAACCTGCGGCTGCAGGACGCGGCCGGCAACTGGAGCAACGCCTCGACGGCCACCGTCAACGTGGTCCGCCCCAACCTGATCTTCGGCGACCTGTTCGACACCTCGCTGTCGAGCTGGTCGGCGCGGATCGGGCAGGTGGCCGGTACGACGGCAGCCGGCATCCCCGCGAACAGCACCAACGTGGGGCTGGCCGCGACGGTGGGGGCCCGCAACGCACCGGCCTACGTCGTCGATGACACGCCGGTCGACGAGTCGACCTATCACGCCCAGTTCTCGTTCGACCCCAACACCCTGACCACCGGCACCAGTGCAACAGCCTGGGCGACGGTCTTCGAGGGGCGGACGACCACCGGGCAGGCCTTCGCGGTGCAGTACCACCGCGTCGGCACCGGGGCCGCCAACGGACAGGTGCGGATCGTCATGAGCGTCCTGAACCGCAACCGGATCGGCACCACGACCGGTCCCGCGGTGAACCTCACCGCAGGCGCGCACACGGTTCGGGTCGACTGGGCCCAGGGGCAGGGCGGCTCGCTCCGCCTCCTCGTCGACAGCACCCTGCGCGGCACGCTCAACGGCAACAACACGGGCGCGGCGATGCAGGTCCAGTCGGCTCGCCTGGGCGTCATCGCAACCACCACCAACACGTCGACCATGGCGGGCACGGCCAGGTTCGACGGCTTCACCTCGACCCGGAACAGCATTCCCTGATCCGGTCCCACCTCGTGCCGGGGTCACCTGCCCGTGACCCCGGCCGGCAGCATCGGAGGGCAGTCCGAATGAGCATCACCACAGAAGTTCCGTCCGTCCCGCCACCGGTCGGCGCCGACGATCCGCCCCGGCGGGCCAGCGGGGACGGTCGGACCAGGACGGCGCTCGCCGTCGTCGCCGTCCTCGTCGTCGCCGTCCTCGGTCTGCTGGGGGCTCGCGCCCTCCGCGCCGGGGACGACGACCCGGGCCGACCGGTCCCGCAGTCCGCGGAGATGGAAACCGCCCTCGGCGTACGGATGTCCCGTGTCGCCGTGGTCGGCGACGGCGGCCTCGTGACCCTGAGCTACGTCGTCCTCGACGTCGACAGGGCCACGCGCTTCCAGGCCGACACGAAGCACCCGCCGGTGCTCCGCAGCGAGGCTCGTGACGGCTCCACGAGCCGGGTCTCGATCATGCGCCAGGGGCACATCAACCGCGCGGGTGCCACGTACTACTTCGTCTACCAGAACACCGGTGGCGCCCTGCGCGCCGGTGAGGACGTGACGATCGAGTACGCCGACCTGCGCCTCGAGCACGTCCCGGTGCTGTGATGGGCGCGCGACGCCTCCTCGTGAGCCTGGGGGTGGCCATCGGGACGGCCCTGGTCGTCGGCCTCGGGGCGTCTCCCGCCTCGGCCCACGCCTACCTCGCCTCGAGCAGCCCGGCCGACGGCGCGAGCCTCGCTGCCGCGCCGCGGACGATCGAGCTGCGCTTCACCGAGCACGTCGTCATAGAGGCGACGGCGATCACCGTCACCGAGCCGAACGGCCACCAGGTGGCCCTGTCCGGGCTGAGCCTCGTCGAGAGCGACGAGGACCAGGAGGCGCCCTCGACCGTCGTGGCGCCGGTCCCGACGCTGGGCGTCGGCGCGTACCACGTGTCGTGGAGCACGCTGTCGAGCGACGACCTCCACAAGTCCACCGGCACCTTCGCCTTCGGCATCCAGAACGAGGTGCAGGCGGCCGGCCCGAGCGAGACGAACCCCGACCTCTTCGAGCTCGTCGGCCGGTGGGCGGTCCTCGCCGGTCTGGGCGCCGGTCTCGGTGCCGTCGTCGTGGGCCGTCTCCTGCACCGGCTCCCCGCCGACGCGGGGCGTATGCCGCGAGCCTGGCTGCGTCGTCAGGCGGCCCGGCTCCTCGTGGTCGCGACGGGCGTGGCGCTCGCGGTCGCCATCGTCGACCTGGTCCGGTTCGGGTCCGGGGCCTTCACGACGAGCTACGTCGTGCGCTGGAGCCTGCGCGAGCTCGCCCTGCTGGGTGCCGCGTTGGTCCTCGGCAGGCGTCTCGGCAGGCGTCTCGGCAGGCGTCTCGGGGGGCGTCGTGGCGACCTCACCGCCACCGCAGCGCTCGCTGGAGCCGGACTGCTCACGGTGAGCATCGGTCACTTCGGCCTGCGCGGCGGCGCGACGTGGGTCATCACCTCGACGGCGCACCTCCTCGCCGCCCTCCTGTGGGCCGGGTCGGTGGCTGGGCTCGCACTCCTCGGTGTGCGGTCCGCCCGGCTGGGGCTGTCGCGTGGGCAGGTCCGCACGGTCCTTCGGGGCTTCCACGTGCCGGCGACGATCTCGGTCGTCGTCATCGCCGTCTCCGGCATCTACCTCGCGAGCGACGTCGTCGTCTCGGTCGACGCCGTCCTGCTGACGACGTACGGCCGGGTCCTGCTCGCCAAGGTCGCGCTCGCGGGGCT
>NZ_JBFULD010000327.1:0-4639 GCF_056400505.1 Terrabacter sp. P5_B1 | reverse complement strand
CTGCTGCTCGACCGCCGCGACCCCGTCGTGACTCGCGGGCGGGTCGAGTGGCTCTGCCGCCGGCGACGTGTGCCGGCGGCCCGTCAGGAGGAGGTCACGACGCCTGCTGGATGCCGTCCTGGATGACTTCGCGCTCGGCTTCCGTCAGTCCGCCCCACACTCCGTAGGGCTCGCGGACCTCGAGGGCGTGCGAGCGGCACTGGGYCAGCACGGGGCACGCGGCGCAGACGGCCTTGGCCTGCGCGTCACGGTTGCGCCGGCGAGGTCCCCGTTCGCCCTCGGGGTGGAAGAAGACCTCGGGGCTGACGCCTCGGCAGGCCCCGTCCAGCTGCCAGTCCCAGAGGTCGGCAACCGGTCCGGGCAAGCGGGTGATCTCGGCCATGAACTCGTCTCTCCGTGGGGCGGGGTGCCCGCCGTGTCGTACCGGCCCGCTCGGTGCACCGTTGGGTGCTGGGGCCGCGGATCTGACGCTAACCGGGCACGCGATCACGGATAAAGAGCGGAATCTTAAGGACTTGTTCAAGAATTGCCATCCAGATGGCATCGTGGTCCACGCGAGGGGTTGGGCTGGGGGTTGGGCGCGGGTTCGGTGGGGTCCGGCGGGGTTCGGTTCATTTGTGGTCGTCCGCCAGGGCTCGGCGGCACTAGCATGGTCGGCTCCGGCGACGGTGCCTGGCGGGCATCGGCGACGCCAGCACAGACGACAGTTCGGGGGGGGACGACGACTCTCATGGGTCCTGGTTGGTCCACGCACGCCGGCGTAACGCCAGGTGGCGCTGGCGCGATGGAGCGCTTGGACGCTCTGTCGCTGCGTGAGCTGGCGGCTCTCGCCGTGCGTGACACCGACGCGCGGGACGGGCTGCTGACCCGCGTCAGGGACATGGCACTGCGCTACGCACGCGTCCGACTCGGCCGCTTCGGCGCCGAGGACACTGCCCAGGACGTCGCCCAGGAGGTGTGCATGGCTGTCGTGACCTCTCTCCCGACGTACGAGGAGCGTGGAGTGCCGTTCGAGGCCTTCGTCTACACGATCACCTCCCGCAAGCTCGCCGACGCCCAGCGCGCCGCGATGCGCGGACCGGCGCCGGTGGCCGACCTGCCCGACGGCCCCGACGCTGGGCCGTCGCCCGAGTCCGTGGCCGTCATGCGCGACGACGCAGCGACCGCGATGACGCTGATGCAGCAGCTGCCCGGACAGCAGCGCGAGATCCTGACGCTGCGCGTCGCCGTCGGCATGAGCACCGACGAGACGGCCGCTGCCCTCGGGATGTCGGCCGGCGCCGTGCGCGTCGCGCAGCACCGCGCGCTCACCAAGCTCCGTGCGATGGTCGCCCGGGCCGAGGCGGGTGACGTGGCGTGAGTGAGCTGTCCCCCCTGAGCGACCTCGTCGCCGACGATCTCCTTCTCGACCGCCTCGCCAGCCGGGTCGACGCCGGTTCCGACCCGCTCGCCGGCCTGCTCGGAGCCCTTGTGGCCCAGGCCGACACGCCGCTGCCCCTGCGCGCGGGGCGCCGCCGCATCGGCAACAAGCACCGCTACCTCGGGGCGTTCGCCGCCCTCGCGGTGGCGGCCTCCGGCGCCGGTGTCGCCGCCGCCGTCTCTCGGCCGTCCCACGCACCGAGCCACGTCGACCGGGCTCTCACCGTCACGGTGACGGACGACAGCGTCCGTGGTCAGGTCCCGGTTGCGCCGCTGTCACGGCTGGGGCTCCCRCAGACGTCACGGGGCACCCTGAGCCAGTCACTCGTGCTCGCTCGTCGCGACGACGGGGCCAACGTGCTGGTGCCCACCGCGTTCGTCCCGGGTGTTCCGGCGCCGGCGCGTCCCGGCGGCGGAACGCCCGGGACCGGTGCGACCGGCAACGGCAGGACGGGCAACGGTGGCCACCAGGGCGACGGCAAGCAGGCCGGGGCGGCGCAGAGGTCCACCAACAGCAAGAAGCCATCACCCGCCACCAAGGGAGGCAGGGGAACAACCAAGGGCGGCGACCGGGACGGCAAGGACGTCAAGAAGCCCGCCCCCACCGCCACCCGCGCCGCCGTCCCCGCGCCATCGGCGGGCCCGACGTCACCGAGACCGAACCCGGGCACCCGCCCCCCGGGCAGCGGCAGCGTTCCAAGCGCGGCCGGCGCCGTCGTCGGCAGCCCCGCCTCCACCACGCTGCACCGCGCCGCCGCGACCGGTCTGCCCACCCCCTGACGCGCGTTCGGACGCGGTGGTGCCAACCCGTAGAATCGGGCAATGAGTCTCGGATCGTCTGACGTGCCCGCTGCTTTCGCCACGATGGGTCTGACGTACGACGACGTCCTGCTCCTTCCGGGCTACAGCGACCTCGCCCCCAGCGACATCGACACGACGACGCGTCTGACCCGCGAGCTGTCGATCCGGTCCCCGCTCGTCTCCGCGGCCATGGACACCGTGACCGAGGCCCGGATGGCGATCGCGATGGCGCGCCAGGGTGGCCTCGGGGTGCTGCACCGCAACCTCTCGATCCAGGACCAGGCCTACCAGGTCGACCTCGTCAAGCGGACCCAGACCGGCATGATCTCCAACCCGATCACGATCGGCCCGGACCGCACCCTCGAGGAGCTCGACGCCATCTGCGGCGAGTACCGCGTCTCGGGCCTGCCGGTCATCGGTGAGGACAAGAAGCTGATCGGGATGGTGACCAACCGGGACCTGCGCTTCACGCCGGTCGCGGAGTGGGCGACGACGCTCGTGCGCGACGTCATGACCCCGATGCCGCTCATCACCGGTCACGTCGGCATCAGCCGCGACCAGGCGACGGCCCTGCTGCGCCAGCACAAGCGTGAGCGCCTGCCCATCGTCGACACCGAGGGCCACCTCGCCGGCCTCATCACGGTCAAGGACTTCGTCAAGGGCGAGCAGTTCCCCGACGCGAGCAACGACGCCGACGGCCGCCTCATGGTCGGCGCAGCGATCGGCTACTTCGGCGACTCGTGGGAGCGGGCGACGACCCTCATCGAGGCCGGGGTCGACGTCCTCGTCGCCGACACGGCGCACGGGCACGTGCGCCTGCTCATCGAGATGGTCGAGCGGCTCAAGAGCGACCCCGCGACGCGCCACGTCCAGGTCATCGGCGGCAACGTCGCCACGCGCGAGGGCGCGCAGGCCTTCGTCGATGCAGGCGCCGACGCCGTCAAGGTCGGTGTGGGACCAGGCTCGATCTGCACGACGCGCATCGTCACCGGCGTGGGTGCGCCGCAGATCACGGCCGTCCACGCGGCCGCGCAGGCCTGCAAGCCGGCCGGCGTGCCGGTCATCGCCGACGGCGGCCTGCAGTACTCCGGCGACATCGCGAAGGCCATCGTCGCCGGCGCCGACTCCGTCATGGTGGGCTCGCTCCTCGCCGGGTGCGAGGAGAGCCCCGGCGACCTCATCTTCGTGGCCGGCAAGCAGTTCAAGAGCTACCGCGGGATGGGCTCGCTGGGTGCGATGAGCTCGCGCGGCAAGAAGTCCTACTCCAAGGACCGCTACTTCCAGGCCGAGGTCGAGTCCGACGACATGATCGTGCCCGAGGGCATCGAGGGCCGGGTCGCCTACCGGGGGCCGCTGTCGGCCGTCGCCCACCAGATGCTGGGTGGTCTGCGCCAGTCGATGTTCTACGTCGGCGCCCGCTCCATCCCCGAGCTGCAGGACAAGGGCCAGTTCGTCCGCATCACGTCGGCCTCGCTCAAGGAGAGCCACCCGCACGACGTCCAGGGCATCGTCGAGGCCCCCAACTACACCGTCGGCTGACGCCGACTCCCACTCCCGGGCGCAGGGAACTGGGCACTCGACGTTGGGGGCGTGGACCCGTGGCGTCGAGTGCTCACTTTCCGGCGTGGGGAACTGGGCACTCGACTCTGGGGCGTGGACCGTTCTGGTCGAGTGCTCACTTTCCGACGTGGGGAACTGGGCACTCGACCAGGGGAGCGCGCCCGCACGAGGAGGTATGCCGTCCCGCGGAGCCCGCGGGACGGCATACCTCCTCGTCGGGCCGGGCGCTCCCGACGGCTAGGATCGGGCGGTGACCGAGATCGAGATTGGCCGAGGCAAGCGCGGACGGCGCGCCTACTCTTTCGACGACATCGCCGTCGTGCCCTCGCGGCGCACGCGCGACCCGGAGGAGGTCTCGGTCTCCTGGCAGATCGACGCCTACCACTTCGACATCCCGGTCATGGCCGCGCCGATGGACTCCGTCGTCTCGCCCGAGACCGCGATCACGCTCGGCAAGCTCGGCGCCCTGCCCGTCCTCGACCTCGAGGGGCTGTGGACCCGCTACGAGGACCCGACCGCGCAGCTGAGTGAGATCGCCGAGATCGGCCCCGACGCCGCGACGGCTCGGATGCAGCAGATCTACGCCGAGCCCATCAAGCCCGAGCTGATCACCGAGCGACTGCGCCAGCTGCGCGAGGCCGGTGTCACGGTGGCCGGCGCGCTGTCGCCGCAGCGCACCCAGCAGCACTGGAAGACCGTCGTCGAGGCCGGGGTCGACCTCTTCGTCATCCGTGGCACCACGGTCTCCGCCGAGCACGTCTCGGGCCGCGCCGAGCCGCTCAACCTCAAGCGCTTCATCTACGAGCTCGACGTGCCGGTCATCGTCGGCGGCGCCGCGACCTACACCGCGGCCCTGCAC
>NZ_JBFULD010000326.1:0-4690 GCF_056400505.1 Terrabacter sp. P5_B1 | reverse complement strand
ACCTGGTGCAGGGCCGCAACCGCACCGACCTCCGCGCGGACCCGCGCGACGAGCTCTCGCCGGATCCGGTCGCCGTCCGCCTCGCCGTCGATGCCCGACTTCAGCACGACGAGCGCACGCGGCACCTGGCCCTTGAGCTCGTCGTGGACGCCGATGACGGCGCACTCGGCCACGGCCTCGTGACCGGCCAGGGCAGCCTCGAGCGACCCGGTGGAGAGCCGGTGACCGGCGACGTTGAGCACGTCGTCGGTGCGGCCCATGACGTAGAGGTAGCCGTCCTCGTCGAGGTAGCCGCCGTCACCGGTCAGGTAGTAGCCGGCGTAGGCGGAGAGGTAGGAGCTGACGTAGCGGTCGTCGTCGCCCCAGAGAGTCGGCAGCGTGCCGGGCGGCATCGGCAGCTTGATGCAGATCGCTCCCTCGACCCCCGGGTCGACCGGCTCACCAGTGCCGTCGAGGACCTGCACGTCATAGCCCGGGACCGCGACGGTCGGTGATCCCGGCTTGATCGGAAGGAGCCCGATCCCCTTGGGGTTGCAGGCGATCGGCCATCCCGTCTCGGTCTGCCACCAGTTGTCGATCACCGGCTTGCCGAGGGCGGCCGAGGCCCACTCGTAGGTGTCGGGGTCGAGTCGCTCCCCCGCGAGGAAGAGGGTCCGGAAGACCGAGAGATCGTGGTCGGCCACCTTGGACGCCGTCGAGTCCTCCTTCTTGATGGCGCGGAACGCCGTCGGCGCGGTGAAGAGGCAGACGGCGGCGTACTCCTCGATGACGCGCCAGAACGCGCCGGCGTCGGGTGTGCCGACCGGCTTGCCCTCGTAGAGGACGGTCGTCGCCCCGGTGAGCAGCGGCGCGTAGACGATGTAGGAGTGACCGACGACCCAGCCGACGTCGCTCGCGGTGAACATCGTCTCGCCGGGCGCGACGTCGTAGAGGTTGGCCATCGACCACCGCAGCGCCACGGCGTAGCCCCCGCTGTCGCGGTAGATCCCCTTGGGCTTCCCCGTCGTGCCGGACGTGTAGAGGATGTAGAGCGGGTCGGTCGCCGCGACGGTGACGCACTCGCTGCCCTCGCGGGCGGCGTCGCCGGACTCGAAGTCGGCCCAGTCGATGTCGCGCTCACCGAGCTCGGCGGCCCGCTGCTCGCGCTGGAGGACGACACAGTGCTCGGGCTGGTGCTCCGAGCGCCGGATCGCCTCGTCGAGGAACGGCTTGTAGGGCACGACGCGGCTCGGCTCGACGCCGCACGAGGCCGACAGCACGACCTTCGGGGCCGCGTCGTCGATGCGGGCGGCGAGCTCCTGGGGCGCGAAGCCACCGAACACCACGGAGTGGATGGCGCCGATGCGGGCGCAGGCGAGCATGGCGATGACGGCCTCGGGGACCATCGGCATGTAGATGACGACCCGGTCGCCCTTGCTGACCCCGAGCCCGCGCAGRCCACCGGCCACGGCGCGCACCCGCTCCAGCAGGACGGCATACGTCATCGTGCTCTTCGTGCCCGTCACGGGCGAGTCGTAGTGGATCGCCGCCTGCTCGCCACGGCCCGCGATGACGTGGCGGTCGACGGCGTTGAAGCACACGTTGAGCTCGGCGTCGGGATACCACCGGTAGAACGGCGGCCGTGAGTCGTCGAGGATCCGCGTCGGCGGCGTCACCCAGTCGATGCCCTCGGCAGCCGCGCGCCAGAACTCTTCCGGGTCGCGCAGGCTGGCGTCGTAGATGCGCTGGTATGCCGTCACGGCGCTCCCGCTCATGCCTTCACTCATGGCCTCACTGTGCCGCCGGGACCGCCTCCGCGCCAGAGTCCGTGCGCCGAGGTGACGCATCTGACAGACGAGCGGTCGTGATCGCGACGCACATCGCGGCCGCAGCGAGGCACAGGACGCCGGCGACGTACCAGGCCAGGTCGTAGGTGCCGAGATGGTCGCGGGCGAGGCCCGCACCGAGCGCCGCAGCGGCCGCCCCGAGCTGGTGCGACGCGAAGACCCAGCCGAAGACGATCGGGGCCCGCTCGCCGTAGGCGCTGCGGCACAGGGCGATCGTCGGTGGCACCGTGGCGACCCAGTCGAGACCGTAGAAGAGCACGAACGCCAGCATGTTGACGTGCATCGAGTCGCTGAAGAGCGAGGGCAGCAGGAACAGCGAGCCGCCGCGGAGGGTGTAGTAGCCCGCGAGCAGGATCCTCGGGTCGACCCGGTCGGTCAGCCAGCCCGAGAAGATGGTGCCGACGACGTCGAAGACACCGACGAGCGCGAGCAGGCTGGCTGCTGTCGTCGTCGGCATGCCGTGGTCGTGCGCAGCGGGGATGAAGTGGGTGCCGACGAGGCCGTTGGTCGACGCGCCGCAGACGGCGAAGCTGCCGGCGAGGAGCCAGAACACCCGGGTGCGGGCGGCCTGGCGCAGGGTGTCGACGGCGAGGCGGGCGGGGTGGCCCGTCGGCCGTGGCGGACGCGCCACCGGGGTTCCGGCGGGCGCACCGTAGGCCGTGATGCCAAGGACGCTCGGGTGGTCGTGCAGCTTCCACAGCACGAGGGGGACGACGGCCAGCGCTGCGACCGAGGTGGCGATGGCTGCGCTGCGCCACCCGTGCTGCCCTGCCAGCCAGGCGAGGAACGGCAGGAAGACGAGCTGGCCGGTGGCACCCGCAGCGGTGAGGATGCCTGTCACGAGGCCGCGCCGCTCGACGAACCAGCGGCCCGTCACGGTGGCCACCAGCCCCATGGACATGGCACCGGTGCCCATCCCGACGACGATCCCCCAGCACAGCACGAGCTGCCACGACTGCGTCATCCAGACCGGCAACAGGGACCCGACGCTGACGAGGAGGAGCGCCACGGCGATGACGCGCTGGATGCCGAGGCGCTCCATGAGGGCTGCGGAGAACGGCGCTGCCAGCCCGAAGAGGACGAGGTTGACGGAGACGGCACCGCCGATGACGCCCATGGGCCAGCCGAACTCGTCGTGCAGCGGCGTCATGAGCACGCCCGGCGTGGACCGGAATCCCGCCGCCCCGATGATCGTCAGGAACGTGACGACGGCGACCCACCACGCGGGGTGGATGCGACGCGCCTCGGCCGAGGGCAGCGGCGCGCCCTGGACGTTTTCATCGGAGGCGGAGTGTCGGTCAGTGAGGCTCACGGGTCAAGACTGTGGCATACGCCAGCCGTCGAACGAGTGGCCAGTCGGACATCATGTGCAAGGATCTGGCCATGAGGCACTTGGCAGGACGTCCACACCTCGTTGTCGTCCTGGCTCTCGACACCGCCATCGCATTCGAGATCGGGCTCCCCCACCGCTTCCTGCGGGCGGGCGCGCTCGACCCCGGCTGGCCCGGACCGCTCACGGGAGCGGACCCGCCCTACGACGTGCGTCTCGTGACGCTCGACGACGGGCCCGTGACGACCTCGGCCGGGTATGCCGTCCTGCCGACCCACCCGAACACCGAGCTCGCCCACGCGGACACCATCGTCGTCCCCGGCATCAACGGCGACATCGTCGAGACCGGCGTGCTCCCCGAGGAGCTGCGCCGCCTCGCCGCGACCGCACGCCCGAGCGCGCGGTGGCTCTCGATCTGCACCGGTGCGTTCGTCCTCGCGGCCCTCGGGAAGCTCGACGGGCGCGAGGCCACGACCCACTGGTGCCACGTCGATGCGTTCCGCCGGCACTTCCCCGACGTGCTGCTCAACCCCGACGTGCTCTACGTCGACCACGGCGACGTCCTCACCTCCGCCGGAAACGCCGCCGGCATCGACCTGCTGCTCCACGTGCTGCGCTCGGACCTCGGCACCGAGGCCGCCAACCGCGTCGCCCGGGGCGCGGTCGTCGCGCCGTGGCGAGCCGGCGGTCAGGCCCAGTTCATCGACCGTCCCGTGCCCGATGAGTCCGGTGCCGGCACCGGTGCAACTCGGGCCTGGGCGCTCGAGCACCTCGACGAGCCGATCACCCTGTCGGACCTGGCCCGTCATGCGGGCACGAGCGTGCGCACCTTCACCAGGCGCTTCCGCGAGGAGACCGGCGAGACGGCGGGCACCTGGCTGTCACGCGCTCGCGTCGACCGGGCCCGCCACCTGCTCGAGACGAGCGACCTGCTGGTCGACCGTGTGGCTGCCGCCGCCGGCTTCGGCAGCAGTGCGTCGCTGCGTCAGCACCTCRCCGGGTCGGTGGGCCTGTCACCTCTGGCGTATCGCCGCACCTACCGCGCCGAACCGGCCTGACGCCAGGCGCCCGTCCGTCACGCGGCCGTCCGTCAGGTCGCCACCGGCAGGTGAGGGTGCAGGGGCGAGCGGCCCTGGAACGAGAGGATGGCGGGGTTCTGGACCACACCGCCGCGGATCTCGATGGCGCGACGGATCGTCGGGTTGACCTCCCACGCCTCGGGGCCGGCCATGACGGTCGGCAGGAAGGGCAGCAGCGCCTCGCTGATCTCCCAGGTCGCGGCATCCCAGAGGTAGGACGGACTGTGGTCGACCGCGTAGTAGAGCACGTGGTCGCCGACGAGGAACGTCGGGTCGGCGAAGCTGGTGGGTCTGGCCCAGCTGAAACCCATCCCCTCGTCGCACGAAACGTCGATGACGAGGCTCCCGGGCCTCATGCGTTTGAGGTCGTCCTCGGTCATGAACGTCAGCGGGGCGTCGGTGTCCTGCAGCACGCAGTTGACGACGATGTCGTGCTCGGTGAGGTAGTCCTCGAG
>NZ_JBFULD010000325.1:0-4692 GCF_056400505.1 Terrabacter sp. P5_B1 | reverse complement strand
GTTCCCTTGTTCGAAGGAGTGCGCCACACACCGACGCCCGCTGAGAACCGACAGCCTGACGGCACCCCCACCACGCATTAAAGGAGTCCGCCGCGTGTTCCTGCTGGCCATCCCGCTCGGCGTCCTCATCGGGGTCAGCCTGGGTGCCCTCGGTGGAGGAGGCTCGATCCTCACCGTCCCGGCCCTGGTGTACGTCCTCGGTCAGGACCCCCGGGACGCCACGACCAGCTCCCTGGTCATCGTGGGGATCACCTCGCTCATCGCGCTCGTGTCGCACGCCCGTGCCGGCCGGGTCCGGTTCGCCCAGGGCCTGGTCTTCGGCGCGCTCGGCACGGCCGGCTCCTTCGCGGGGACCGCACTGTCCCGGTCGGTCGCTCCCTCCACCCTGCTCCTCGCCTTCGCCGGCCTGATGCTCGTGGTTGCCGCCCTCCTGCTGCGCCGCGTCCTGAACCCCAGTGCACGTTCGGACCTCTTGGACCCGACCGTCGAGCCGATGATCACGCTGCGTCCCTTCGTGTGCGCCTGTCCCCGCGTCGCGAAGGTGGTCGTGACCGCCACGCTCGTCGGTCTGCTGACCGGGTTCTTCGGTGTCGGTGGGGGCTTCGCGCTGGTGCCGGCGCTCGTGCTGGCTCTCGGGTTCCCGATGCCCACTGCCGTGGGCACGTCGCTGCTGGTCATCGCCGTGAACAGTGCGACCGCTCTGGTCGCGCGCATGACCCACGGCGGCAGCGCCCTCGACTGGCCACTCATCACGGTCTTCACCGTCGCGGCCGTCGTCGGGAGCCTCGTCGGGGGGCGCATCGCCTCCCGCGCCAACCCGAGGCACCTCACCATGGCCTTCGCCGTCCTGCTGATCGCCGTCGCCCTGTACACGGCTGCGCGCAGCCTCTCCCTCGTCGGCTGACCATCTGCCGAGCCCAGGACTCCTCCGGGTGCGCCCGGACGGTCGAGCGGGAACATACCCCACGGGGTATGCTTTGAAGTCGGCAGTCCTGTTGCGTCGCCCCCAAGGAGCCATCCGTGATCTTCACCCAGTACTACCTCGACTGCCTCTCGCAGGCTTCGTACCTCATCGCCGACGAGACGAGCGGCAGGGCTGTCGTCGTGGACCCGCGCCGCGACGTGGCGGAGTACCTCGACGACGCCCGAGCACGGCGCCTCCAGATCGTCGGCATCATCAACACGCACTTCCACGCCGACTTCGTGTCGGGCCACCTCGAGCTGGCGCGTGAGACGGGTGCCTGGATCGGCTACGGTGAGGCCGCCGTCACCGACTTCCCCGTGCGCCAGCTCGTCGACGGCGAGCGGGTCTTGCTCGGGGACGTGACGCTGGAGGTGATGGCCACTCCCGGCCACACCCCGGAGTCGATCTCGGTGCTCGTCTTCGAGCATGCCGACGACGAGGTCGCCTACGGCGTCCTCACGGGTGACGCACTCTTCATCGGTGACGTCGGCCGGCCCGACCTGCTGGCGTCGGTGGGTGTCACGGCCGAGGAGCTGGGGCGGATGCTGTTCGACTCGGTCCAGCACAAGCTCATGGGCCTGCCGGATGCCGTTCGCGTCTTCCCGGCTCATGGTGCGGGGTCCGCGTGCGGCAAGAACCTCTCGACCGAACGTCAGTCGACCATCGGTGAGCAGCGCGCCTTCAACTACGCCTGTCAGCCGATGAGCGAGGCCGACTTCGTCGAGGTCGTCACCGCAGGTCAGTCCGCCGCGCCCGCGTACTTCGCCTACAACGCGGAGCTCAACAAGCAGGCCCGCGACCCGCGCGACATCGACGCCGTCGTTCCGGCGCTCGACGACGCGGGTGTCGAGGCGGCGCTCTCTCGCGGTGCCCGCGTCCACGACGCCCGCGACGTCCAGGAGTTTGCGATGGGGCACCTCCGCGGCTCCGTCAACGTCCCGGCCGACGGGCGAATGGCCGAGACCGTGGGGATGGTCTTCGCGCCCGACGACGAGATCATCGTCATCGCGCCCGACGGGCAGGAGCAGGAGGTCGCGACGCGCTTCGCACGGATCGGCTACGACCACGTGGTCGGCTATGTCTCGGACCCGGAGGCGTACCTCCGGTCACAGCAGGACGACGTCGTGCCAGCGAGTCGCCTCTCCGTGGCCGAGGCGGACCGCGCCGCCATCCGTGGGCAGGTGCAGCTGGTCGACATCCGCAATGCGGGCGAGCTCGAGACCGGTGGACTCCCCGGCGCCGTGCACATCCCGCTCACCGAGCTGTCGCGTCGTGGCGTCGAGCTCGACCCGACCAAGCCCGTCGTGGTCTACTGCGCCGGCGGGTGGCGCAGCTCCGTCGGTGCCAGCCTGCTGCGGTCCAAGGGCTTCGTCGACGTCTCCGACATCCTTGGCGGCTACAGCGCCTGGGACCGCGCTCACACGGCCTCCAAGTCGTGACGCCGCTGGGCTCGCCACCATGAGAGGCGAGCCCAGCGGCATACAGACGGAAGTCGTTGTGGCTCAGGCTCCTTGCTCGGACCTTGCCGCAGCCTTCTTCGCCTGCTTGAACTCTCGGACCTTGAGCAACGAGTCCGCGTCCACGACATCCGCCACCGAGCGGTAGCCGTCGAGGGCGTAGTCGCCGGCGGCTGCCTCCCAGCCCTCGGGCCGGACGCCGAGCTGCTTGGCCAGCAGCGCCACGAAGATCTGCGCCTTCTGCTTGCCGAAGCCCGGCAGCTCCTGCACGCGTCGCAGCAGCTCCTTGCCGGTGGTCGCCTCCGTCCAGAGCCGAGTGACATCGCCGTCGTAGCGGCTCTCGACGAGGGCGGCCAGCTCCTGCAGGCGCGTCGCCATCGAGCCCGGGAACCGGTGGATCGCCGGGGGCGTGCTGGCCATCGCCTTGAACTCGTCGGGGTCGGCCGCCGCGATCGCCGCGGGATCGAGCGTGCCGAAGCGGCTCAGCACCTTGTAGCCGCCGCGGAAGGCGTGCTCCATGCCGTACTGCTGGTCGAGCATCATCCCTACGACGACGGCGAACGGGTGCTCGTCGAGGACCTGGTCAGCGGCCGGCTCGTTGGCGATCTGGAAGCCCATGCAGGCATGTTCTCATGCAGTCCGTGCCGGATTCGTGGCATCGGACGCCACGGCGCACGTCAGGGCGTCGCATCGACCCAGGACGGCATGCCCGGGGCGATCCGACCGGCACCGGAGGTCAGGGTCGCGACGGTCCGCGCCACCTCCGCGACGGCGTCGGGCGCTGCCGCAACGGCCAGGCGCATGCCCTGCGGGAGGTAGTCGACAGCACCCACCTCGACGTGGGCCAGTCCTCTCAGGGCGTGCTCGACCCGCGGGCCTGACGCGTGGTCGACGTCGACGACGACACCTTCTCGCAGCTCGCGGGCCAGCACCGTCGCCTCGTCGAGTGCCCGGGTCACCGCGTCGCCGTAGGCGCGGATGAGGCCTCCGGTGCCCAGCAGGGTCCCCCCGAACCACCGAGTCACGACGGCCACGACGTCGGTCAGGCCGCGACCCCGCAGGACGTCGAGCATCGGAGCGCCCGCGGTCCCGGACGGCTCACCGTCGTCGTTGCTGCGCTGGGTCGCACCGTCCGGGCCGAGCACGAAGGCCGTGCAGTGGTGCCGGGCGTCGCGGGTGCCCGACCGCACCTGCTCGACGAACCCGCGCGCCGCCTCCTCCGACGACACCGGCGCCACGTCGCAGACGAACCGCGACCGCTTGACCTCGAGCTCGGCGGTGGCCGGGGACGCGAGGGTCAGGTAGCGGCGTGACGGGCTCAGCGGCATACCTTCCTCGGGCGCTGGGACGGAGCACTTCGAGTATGCCGGGCGCCGGGGGGAGCGCTCCCCATTGCGCGAAGCGTCGCCGTCAGTCAGGATCGGTCCGGTTTGCAGGGTCATGGACGACCTGCACCGCATCGGCACCGAGTTCGACCAGCTGTCGCGAGCCTCCATGACAACGCCGACGTGCAGCACCGCTCGAGCGGCTCGTCGGTGGTCGGCAGCGGGTCGCACCGCGCGGGCGAAGGGTCTGCGGCCCTGCCGGCACTGCAGGGGTCCAGGGACGTCGTCAGGTCCAGTCGGGAGTCCAGTCGGAGTCCAGTCGGCCGCAGGCCCCACTGGGTGGGGTCCGGACCGCGGTCGTCCGCTCGTCAGCACCGCTGTCCCCCAGGCAGCCCACGCGGTCGGCGGGGGCCACTGGATCGGGCGGCCCCCGGTTGGGGCAACCGCGTTCGAGCCACTGTCCTTCGGCCCGGTCGTGCCGGCCGGTGTCCCGGCTGCAGCCGCCAGGACCTCGGCCTGCCGATCCGCTGACGCCCCCGGCGTGGCCGCAGCCGCGCTCGTCAGCCGAGGTAGCGCTCGACGACGACGTCGACGAGCTCAGCCGGTGCGGGTTCGTGCGGGAGCAGGAGTGGGGGAGTCACGACGTCGGCGCCGGACCGAGCGGCGAGGTCGGCGAAGAACCCCGGCGCGAGCAGATAGGTCGCGACGACGACTCGACGCCCCGGAAGGCGCTGTGCAGCAACAGCATCCGCCAGTCTGGGCTCGGCAGCAGAGAGGTAGCCCGTGACGACGGGACGGCGGATGAGACGGCCGAGCGCTTCCGCCACCTGCTCGCAGTCGCCCACGGCCGACTCCTGCGAGGACCCGGCGGCGCCGAGGACGACGACGTCGTCGTCACGCAGGCCGGCGGCCGCGAGCCGACGCAGGAGCAGGCCCGCGAGGCGGT
>NZ_JBFULD010000324.1:0-4716 GCF_056400505.1 Terrabacter sp. P5_B1 | reverse complement strand
CGTCGTCGACGACGACCCCCTCGCCCTCAAGCTCGTGCGCAGCACGCTCGAGCCGCTGGGCTGGGAGGTGCACACGTGCGCAGGCGGTCAGCAGGCGGCGGACCTCGTGCGCGCGGTCGCCCCGTCCGTCGTCGTCATCGACCTGCTCATGCCCCACGTCGACGGCTTCGCCGTCATCGACGAGCTGCGGCCCCACCGCGACTCCGACGGGCCGCCGATCGTCGTGCTCACCGCGAAGTCCTTGACACCACAGGACCGCTCGCGTCTCGAGGGGCGCATCGCGTTCGTCGCCGAGAAGGCCGGCATCGATCTGCCGGGGCTCGCGCGCCGGCTCGCGACGGTCGCCGCCGAGCACGTGTGGGAGGGGGAGGGACCGTGAGCGAGCTGCCCGTCGTGCTCATCGTCGAGGACAACCCGCGCAACCTCAAGCTCGCGCGGGACGTGCTGGAGTATGCCGGCTTCTGCGTCGTCGTCGCCACCACCGGCGAGGAGGCGGTCGAGCAGGCGAGGGTCAGCCTGCCGGACGTCATCCTCATGGACCTCCAGCTGCCCGGCATCGACGGCTTCGCCGCCCTCGAGCAGATCCGGGGCCACGAACCGACGGCGCACATCCCGATCGTCGCGCTCACGGCGTTCGCCATGCACCGCGACCGCGAGCGGGCCCTCCTCTCGGGCTTCTCAGGCTACCTCGAGAAGCCGATCAGCGTCCGGGAGTTCCCGGCCCAGGTGCGCCGTCACCTGCCGCGACGCGAGGCACCGGAGCCGTGACCCCCGTCGAAGGCGATGCCATGAGCCCGCCGCTCACGGGCGTACGGGTGCTCGTCGTCGACGACCTCGAGCAGAACCGCAAGCTCATGCACGCCGTGCTCGAGCCCCACGGCTTCCTCGTCCGCTCCGAAGCGTCGGGGGCGGCCGCGATCGTCGCCCTCGGCGAGTGCGACGTCGACGTCGTCCTGCTCGACGTGCTCATGCCCGTCATGGACGGCTACGAGACGTGCGCGCGGATCAAGGCCGATGCCCGGACCGCCATGCTTCCCGTCGTCATGGTCACGGCGAGCGGGGCGCGTCAGCGGCTGCGTGCGCTCGAGGTCGGCGCCGACGACTTCATCACCAAGCCCTTCGACCAGGCCGAGCTCATGGCGCGGGTGCGGTCGCTGGCCCGGGTCAAGCGGCTGCACGACACCGTGGTCGAGCAGACCGTCGCGCTCGAGCGCTGGAACGCCGAGCTCGAGTCGCGGGTCGCGGAGCAGGTCGGCGACCTCGAGCGGCTGAACCGGTTGCGCCGCTTCCTCTCCCCGCAGATCGCTGGCCTCATCGTCGAGTCGGGCGACGAGTCGTTCCTGGAGAGCCACCGCCGCGACATCACCACGGTCTTCACCGACCTGCGTGGCTTCACCGCCTTCGCCGAGACGTCGGAGCCCGAGGAGACGATGTCGGTGCTCCGCGACTACCACGCCGCCCTCGGTGAGCTCGTCTTCGCCTACGAGGGGACGCTCGAGCACTTCGCCGGCGACGGTCTCATGGTCTTCTTCAACGACCCGCCGCCGTGCGCGGACGCGCCCGAACGGGCGGTGCGGATGGCGCTCCAGATGCGGGACCGCGTCGACGAGCTCGCGACGCACTGGCGCCGGCAGGGCCACGACCTCGGCTTCGGCGTCGGCATCGCGCAGGGCTATGCGACGCTCGGCCGGGTCGGCTTCGAGGGTCGGTGGGACTATGCGGCGATCGGCACGGTCACCAACGTGGCCGCACGGCTGTGCGCGGCCGCGGCCACCCGCCAGGTCCTCATCAGCCCGCGCGTGCGCGCCGGCCTCGACGAGCGCTTCGAGACGCGCTCGCTCGGACCGATGGAGCTGCGCGGCATCTCACGACCCCTCGAGGTCCACGAGGTCATCGGCACCGTCGAGCAGGAGGCTGACCCATGAACGCGACCATCCCGTCCACCTCCCCGGAGGCGTCGTCCGAGCCCCCACCGTGGGGTGAAGCGCTCGACGACCTCGACGAGGAGGCGCGGGGCGAGCTCTTCGACGTCCTGCAGGGACAGCTCCCCGAGGTGTGGCGACTCATGCGTCAGGGCGACCCGCTCGAGTCGGTCGTCGTCGTGCCGTCGATGAGCCTCGACCGGCTGGGCCCCTCCGCCGGCGCGATGAACCAGGCGATGGAGGAACGCTTCCTCTTCCTGCTGCTGCTCCTGCGCCAGCCGAGGCTGCGGATGGTCTACGTGACGTCGATGCCGATCCACGAGCACGTCATCGAGTACTACCTCTCGCTGCTGCCCGGGGTCATCCCCAGCCACGCCCGCGCGCGGCTCACCCTCGTCGCTGTCGGCGACTCCTCGCCGACGCCCCTCACCGACAAGCTGTTGGAGCGGCCACGACTGCTGGCCCGGATCGCGTCGCTGGTGCCCGACCCCGCGCGCTCGCACCTCCTTCCCTACAACAGCACCACGCGCGAACGCGACCTCTCCCTCCTGCTCGGGATCCCCATGTATGCCGCCGACCCCCGCCTCTACCCGCTGGGCACCAAGACCGGCTGCCGCCGGGTCTTCGCCGAGGCCGGTGTGGCCCACCCCTTCGGTGCCGAGGACCTCCACAGCGTCGACGACGTCGTCGACGCCGTGCTCGGCCTGCACGCGGCCCGGCCCACGGCGCGTTGGGCCATGGTCAAGCTCAACGAGGGCGTGTCCGGCTCGGGCAACGCGCTCGTCGATCTCGCGGGACTGCCTGCGGGTCAAGCGGATCCGGGATCCGGAGACGACGACGCGCTGCGTGCCCTCGCCGCCGAGCGGGTGCGCGGGATGCAGCTCGAGGACGAGCAGGTCGACATCGACGCCTACCTGCGCCGTCTCGAGGAGCGGGGCGGGATCGTCGAGGAGCGCGTCGTCGGCGACGAGGTGCGCAGTCCCAGCGTGCAGTTGCGGGTGACGCCTTTGGGGGAGCTCGAGATCCTCTCGACGCACGACCAGATCCTCGGCGGCCCCACGGGCCAGACCTACCTCGGGGCACGCTTCCCGGCCGACCCTGCCTACGCGACGGCCATCACCGCAGAGGCGGAGAAGGTCGGTCGGGTCCTCGCCGACAAGGGAGTCCTCGGGCGCTTCGCCCTCGACTTCGTCGTCGTCCGGCACGGGACCGACTGGCAGACGCAGGCCATCGAGATCAACCTGCGCCGGGGCGGCACGACACACCCGTTCCTGACCCTGCAGTTCCTGACCGACGGCGTCTACGTGCACCGTGAGGGGCGGTTCCGGACGCCGTCCGGGGCGGAGCGCCACCTCGTCGCGACCGACCACCTCGAGGACGCGTCGCTCCGGGGACTCGGTGTCGACGACCTCTTCGACCTCGTCGCGCGGGCCGGCCTGCACTTCGACCAGTCGCGCCAGGCCGGCGTCGTCTTCCACATGATCAGCTCGATCACCGAGTGCGGCCGGGTGGGCATGACCGCCATCGGGGACACGCCAGACTCCGCCCAGGATGTGTTCGACCGGGCGGAGTCGGCGTTGCTCGCCGAGGCGCGTGCGTCCCTGGTCCCGCTCCCCGTACCCCTGCGCGGGCGCCTCGGCGAGGGCCTGAGGTGAGCCGTCAGGGCGCGATCGAGGCCGAGTGGATGAGGGCGCCGACGTATGCCTGGTGCCAGGTCAGACGTGCCACGACCGAGCGGGCGGAGGCGCCGCCACAGTCGCACTCCCAGGTCCAGCCGCCCCCGGCGCGTCGGGTCACTCGCGGGTGGTGGTGCGCGAGGTCCGGGTGGACTCCTCGTCGCGTCGTCGTCGTCATCGCAGTGCCTCTCCTCGTCGAGGGATTCGCCGCCCCTCGCCCTGCGGATGTGCTCACCGACGACGATCCCGCCGTCCAGCCCGCGCGTCTGTGCGCGCGGCGACACCCCGGCCATGCCCGCGGGCACGGTCCAGGGAACGCAGCCACGCGGCGGGTGTCGTGAACGTCGACGTCGGTCTGCTCTCGGACCTCGCCCCCGAGGAGCGCCGAGAGGTCATGGCGACCATGCGACGGCACTCGTACGCCGCCGGTGAGGTGGTCTTCCACGAAGGGGATGCCGCGGACACCGTGCACTTCGTCATCGAGGGACGGGTCGTGGCTCGACGTTCGTCCGAGCACGGTGACCGCCTCGCCTACGCCGTCATGGGTCCGGGCCAGGCCTTCGGCGAGCTCGCGATGATCGTGCGCGGGGGCCGTCGCACGGCGACGATCGAGACCGTCGAGCCGACCGTGACCCTGGCGCTGCGCTTCGCAGACTTCGAGCGGCTGTGCGCGCGCCACCCGGAGGTCAGCCGCCTCCTCGTCCGGCTGCTGGCGGCGCGGGTCAACCGGCTCACCGAGGCCCTCATGGAGGCCTTGCACACGCCGGCCGAGCTCCGCGTCGTCCGGAGCCTGGTGTCGTTGTGCGGCATCTACTCCACCGGCGCACAAGGGCATTCGCTCGTGGCCGTGGAGCTGAACCAGACCGAGATCGCCGAGCTCGCCGGGGTGACCCGACCGACCGCCAACCGGGTCCTGCGCCGTCTCGAGTCCGGCAGCGTCGTCGAGCTCGACCGTGGGCGCGTCACCGTCCTCGACCCCGTGGCGCTGCGCCGCGCGGGCGCCGGCGGGTAGCCGCGCGACCCGGCCACGCGGCATACCGGCGCTGCGCGAAGGATCCAGGCATCGGCCTGTGGGCGCCTCGGGGCGTCACCGGGGCACGACGTAGCGCGGCTCGGTG